>NZ_JBRUCW010000005.1:0-125035 GCF_053203525.1 Streptococcus rifensis
TCACCGATTACATTTTTTACTACAATAACAAACGCATTAAGACTAAACTAAAAGGACTTAGCCCTGTGCAGTACAGAACTAAATCCTTTCACTAATATTTCCTGTCTAACTTTTTGGGGTCAGTACACTTTTGTCCCAGCCTCTTTTCTTTTTTTATTATTCTTTCACAGTTTTTTGGAGGAAAAATCTTAAAAAAGAGAAAGAAGATCAACCAATAGTTGTAATCGTTTTCTTTGTTTTGTGACGATAAAATATTAAAAAAAGCTGGTTTCATAGGTTTTTTGCTTTTCTATAATTACAACTTATAGCACTATTAATTTTAATTAAGTAGATTTTTTTAGACTTTCGAGGTACTATAATAGTGTCAACAAAATGTAAACGCTTTACAACAAACACTTACATTCTAATTTTTTAATACAAAGGAGTATTTATTATGTCAGTTGCAGAAATCGTGAAAGAAATGTACCCAGAAGATTTGTTTGCTTATGCATCAAAACTAACTGAAGGTGAAGTTCGTGTTCTTCAGAATCTTCGTAAAGAATTGCATGAACGTGTAGAACCTCTTTTAATTGATAGCTATGAAACAGCAGCTCTTCCACGTGAAGAGATCTTGGGAGCATTCGCTGCAGCACGCATCATGGATCATCCAGATTTGTTCGAAGGTCGTGAAGACAAGTGGAAAGCTAGCGAATTATATAATCTCTTCCTTTACTTGGAAATGGCACGTTTTGACGCTTCTGTAGCAACCTTCTTCACTGTACACGGTGGTCTTGGTTATAACACAATCCTCTTAGGTGGTAGCCCAGAGCAAATCGAGAAATATGGAACCTTGGTTCGTACCTTCCAAGGACAAACCTGTTTCGCATTGACAGAGCCTGATCATGGTTCAGATATTGCAAGTGGTCTTGCAACAACAGCTGAACGTCGTGGAGACAAGTGGATCCTCAATGGTGAAAAACGTTGGATTGGTGGCGCTAAGACAGCTGACTTTATTCCAGTCTTTGCTCGTGATACAGAAGATGGAAAAATCAAGTGCTTTATGGTACAAGGTGGTAGCCCAGGTCTCTCAGTTGAGAACGTAGAACACAAGATTGCTCTTCGATTGGTTAACAACGGCCACATCACCTTGAAAGATGTGGAAGTAGATGATGCAGATCGTTTGGTAAACATCAACGGATTTAAAGATGTTAACCGTATCTTTGTTCGCACGCGTGCGGATGTTGCCTACATTGCGATGGGTATCGCAGCCGGTGCCTTTAACGCAGCACTTGACTTGACAACAACTCGTGAACAATTTGGCCGTAAACTGGCAGGCTTCCAGTTGGTACAAGAAAAATTATCTCGTATGCAAGCTAACGTTGTAGCGACTATTGCCTACTCAGCTCGCTTGGCCGAATTACAAGAAGAAGGTCAAGAAGTGATGTTGAACTCAGCCCTTTCTAAGTTACACAATGCCCTTCGTATGCGTGAAACTGTCGCTCTTGCACGGGAGGTATGTGGTGGTAATGGTATCACAACTGAAACTAAGGTGGCTCGCTTCTTCACTGATGCAGAAGCTATCTACACTTATGAAGGTACTCATGAGATCAATGCTTTGATCGTTGGTCGTGAGATAACTGGCGGTATCGGTGCATTTGTATAAAAAATGAAGTTGGAGGAATGGTAAGAGGCTGTGGTCATTCGAGCCGTCCTCCTCTTTCAGTTAAAGAAATTGAAGAAAAAAGGATAAGATTATGACAATCACAAAAGTAATGGTAATTGGTTCAGGCCAAATGGGTAGCGGTATTGCTCAAGTCTTTGCGCAATCTGGCTTCACTGTTTACCTTAATGACATTAAAGAAGAATTTGTACAACGTGGCTTAAAAGAAATCCAAAAGCAATTGGCACGCTCAGTAGCACGTGAACGCATCACGCAAGAACAAGCTGAAGAAATCTATGGTCGCTTAATCCCATCTGTGGATTATAATGATGCTAAAGATGCACAATTAGTAGTGGAAGCGGCGACTGAAAACCGAGATATCAAACTGAGTATCTTTAAGCAATTGGATGAGATTACACCAGCTGAAACTATTTTGGCTTCTAACACATCTTCCTTGTCAGTTACTGATATCGCTGCAGCAACTGGACGTCCTGACAAGATTGTAGGTCTCCACTTCTTTAATCCAGCACCATTGATGAAACTGGTTGAGATTATCAGCGCTCTGCAAACATCAGAAGAAACAGCTAAAACGATGGAAGAAATAGCTGGTCAAATCAATAAAACAGCTGTAAAAGTCGCTGATTCTTATGGATTTGTTGTAAACCGTATATTGATTCCAATGATCAACGAAGCTGTCTTCGTTCTTGGTGAAGGTGTTGCGACAGCTGAAGAAATTGATGCTGCGATGAAACTTGGTGCCAACCATCCAATTGGCCCACTGGCTCTAGGGGATTTGATTGGCCTTGATGTCGTTCTAGCTATCATGAATGTCTTGAACAATGGCTTTAATGATCCTAAATACCGTCCAGCACCATTACTTAAGAAAATGGTGGAAGCGGGCAAACTGGGTCGTAAGACTGGCAAAGGATTCTTTGAATATTAATCAGAATAGGTTGAAAGAGGTTTTAAAAACATGAGAGAAGCAGTTATTGTATCAGCAGTTCGGACTCCAATCGGAACATTTGGTGGTTCCTTGAAGGATGTGTCAGCTGTTGATTTGGGAGTGACCGTTGTTAAGGGAGCTCTCGAAAAAGCAGGGATTAAACCAGAATTAGTTGATGAAGTTATCTTGGGGAATGTCCTTAGTGGCGGTATGGGGCAAAACATGGCTCGCCAGGTTAGTGTGAAAGCAGGGATCCCGATTTCTAGTCCAGCATTCACCATTAACAAGGTGTGTGGATCAGGGCTAAAGACTATCCAATTAGCAGTGCAAGCGGTCCTTCTTGGGGATGCTGACATCGTGGTAGCAGGTGGTGCTGAAAACATGAGTCAAGCACCGTACGTCCTTCCAAGTCAACGTTGGGGTGCTCGTATGGGCAATGGCCAGGTAGTAGATACCCTTTTGCGCGATGGCTTAGTAGATGCTTTTGATGATTATCATATGGGTATTACAGCAGAAAACGTTGCGGCTAAATACGGTATCACTCGTGAGCAACAAGATAGTTTTGCGGTTCATTCACAACGCAAGGCAGTTGCAGCTGTGAAGTCTGGACGTTTCAAAGAAGAGATTGTACCAGTGACTATCCCTCAGCGTAAAGGGGATCCAGTTATCTTCGATACAGATGAATACCCACGTGAAAATGCATCGTTAGAAGGTATGGCGAAATTGCGTACAGCTTTCAAGAAAGATGGTACCGTTACAGCTGGTAACGCATCTGGTATCAATGATGGTGCAGCAGCAGTTGTCGTGACTAGCCGTGAAAAAGCGGAAGAGCTTGGCCTTGAGATTTTGGCAACCATTAAGTCTTATGCCAGTGCTGGACTGGAGCCTGAACTGATGGGTTGTGGGCCAATCTTTGCATCGCGTAAAGCGCTTGACAAAGCTGGTTTGACAGTGGCAGATCTTGACTTGATAGAATCAAACGAAGCTTTTGCAGCACAAGCTTGTGCGGTAAACCAAGAACTTGGTTTAAATCCTGATATTGTTAACGTTAATGGTGGTGCGATTGCCCTTGGTCACCCAATTGGTGCTTCAGGTGCTCGAATCTTTGTTACCCTTCTCCATGAGATGCAAAAACGTGATGCTAAACGTGGTTTAGCAACACTTTGTATCGGTGGAGGTATGGGAACAGCTGTTATTGTTGAACGATAGTCAAAAAGGGGGATTGGTTTATGAAAAAAACGCCTAATCGTTGGATTATTCTCTTAGCATCTGTCTTGACGAACTTGTCTCTAGGTGCTGGTTATGCTTGGTCTGTTTTCCAAAAAGCTTTGTTGGAAACCAATGCTGATAAGGGCTGGGCCTTGTCTCAGACTTCCCTTGCCTTCAGTATTTCTTTTGCAATGGTACCAGTTGGTATGATTATCTTTGGTCCTAAGGTGGACCAGATGGGACCTAAAAAATTTGTTTTCTTGGGAGGCCTTCTTTTCGGATCAGGGATGTTCTTGACAGGATTTGCCACAACGATTCCAGTCCTTTACCTCACTTATGGAGTCCTTCTTGGTCTTGGTATTGGTTCTGCTTATGGTGCAGCAACATCTGTGGCTGTAAAGTGGTTTCCAGATAAGAAAGGCTTGGCTGGTGGTTTGACGGCCGCAGGGTTCGGTTTAGGCCCATTGATTATCTCACCACTTGCTAAACAACTGATTGCCTCAGTTGGCGTCTATAAAACATTTAACATTCTTGGAATTGCACTCCTTATTGTGATCTGTTTAGCTTCTCTTGTAATGGAAAAAGCCCCTGTGGCAGAACAAGCAACTGGTGCCGAAGTTCCGCAAGGTAAAACTTACAAGGAAATGCTGAAAGACCAGAAATTCTGGCTACTTTGGGCCGTTTACACGATGGGAGCGACAGGTGGTATGATGATTATCGGTACTGCCAGTGATATTGCAACAACCTATTCACTTGGTGATCCAGTTCAAGTCGTGATGTTGGTGAGTATTGCCAATACTCTTGGCCGTATGTTCTGGGGGACTGTTTCTGATAAAATTGGACGTTACAATACGGTTATTGCGATGTTTGTGGTCGTTGCAGTAGGGCTCTTCTTGCTTGCAAACAACCAAAACTTTGGAGCTATTGTAGCAGTTGCCGGAGTCATGATGGTTGCTTTATCTTTCGGTGGTTTCCTAGGATCCTTCCCAGGTATCACAGCAGAAAACTGGGGGGTTCAAAACGCTGGTTCAAACTACGGTTGGATGTTTACAGCCTACGGTGTAGCAGCAATCTTTGGACCGCAGATCGGTACTAAGATTAAAGAAGCTAATAATGGTGATTACACCACTGCCTTCTTTATTGTTATCGGTATGGCTGTCGTTGGTATCCTCTTGCAACTTTATTACAACGGCAAAGCTAAGAAAACCTAGTGTTTCCTTATTTTAATCAAGATTGCGCTTCTCAGCATGTGAAGCGCAATTTTTTGGTTTTGCAATAGATATGTCAATTATCCACTAGAAATGTTCCGTCGTATAGGCACTTATACTCATTGAAAATCAAAATCTGATAATCGTTATGAAATCCACTAAAGATTTGCTTCCTAAACACCATTAATCTAAACAATACATAAATTTTCTAGCTTATCACAGTCGCACTCAATCCATTTTATACCGCGGCCTTCAAATCAATCGTCTGTCTAAACAAACAATATTCAGATTCTGATTTTAGTTGAGTATTATTTTATAAGTAAAACTTATAGGACTATTAACTTTTCTTAAGTAGACGAAAGAAAGAGAAGCTGGTACAATAATATTGTAAGCGTTTTACATTTTGAGGGATTTTTGGTGCATTTGTTGACACTAGGCGCCGATTACAAGATTCAAAATAGGAGAAACAAATTATGAGTAACACTGTCTTGCTAGAAGTCAAAGAGCAAATTGGTTACATTACAATTAATCGTCCAGAAGCTTTGAATGCATTAAGTTCACAGGTTTTGGCCGATTTGAACACTGTTTTAGATGAAGTTCAAACAAACGAAGAGATTCGTGTTGTCATCGTGACAGGTTCAGGTGAGAAAGCCTTTGTTGCTGGTGCAGATATCAAAGAGATGGATAAGATGACACCGACTGAAGCTTTCGAATACATGACCTATGCCAACGATACCTTCTCTAAACTGGAACATCTTCGCCAGCCAACTATTGCAGCCATTAATGGATACGCTCTCGGTGGGGGTATGGAGCTGGCACTTTCTACCGACATTCGTCTCGGCCATGAGCGCACTTTAGTCGGGTTCCCAGAAGTTGGTCTCGGTATTATTCCAGGTTTTGCTGGTACACAGCGTATGCCACGCCTGATTGGTGTGAGTAAGGCTAAAGAGTTGATTTACACAGCTCGCAATGTCAAGGCTCAAGAAGCTTTAGAACTTGGGATCTTGAACCACTTAGTGGAAGCGGATAAGTTGTTAGAAGAGGCTGAAAACCTTGCACGCCAGATTATGAAGAATGCGCCACTTGCAGTTGAAAAAGCTAAACACGTCATCAGTGTTGGTGCAGACTTGCCGCTATCGCATGCTATTCGTTTAGAAACAGAAGCAGAAGCATTACTCTTCTCAACTGAAGACAAGATCGAAGGTATGGGAGCCTTTGTCGAAAAACGCAAAGCAACCTTTAAACGGAAATAGGAGAACGTAAAATGGCGAAAATCGTAGAATTAAAAGAAGCAGTTTCCCTCATTAAAGAAGGACAAACAGTTGGAATTTCAGGTTTCCTAGGAGTAGGAGAGCCACTGGAGTTGATTGAGGGTTTGGTAGAACAAGGAACCAAGGACTTGACTCTTGCTTCAGTCGTAACGGCTTATCCAGGAAAAGAAATCGGGGTAGGTCGCCTTTGCGAAAATCAACAAGTTAAAAAATACATTGCAGCCCACGTTGGGACATCGCCTTCAGCACAAAAAGAATACTTCAGTGGAAACATGGAAGTGGAATTCACCCCAATGGGAACTGTTGTTGAACGTCTTCATGCTGCAGGAGCAGGTCTTGGAGCTGTGTTGACCCCTACTGGTGTTGGTACAATCTTAGAAGAAACCCAAGAGAAGATTACTCGTAATGGGCGTGAATACTTGATTTACGATCCATTGAAGTTAGATGTAGCCTTAATCAAAGCAACGAAGGCAGATAAATATGGTAACTTGTATATCGATGGTACGACAAAAAATATCTCTCTTCAGCTGGCTTTAGCAGCAGACGTTGTCATTGTTGAGACGAATGAAATCGTTGAAATAGGTGAAATTGCACCAGACGATGTTTATATTCCAGGTATCTTGGTAGACTATGTTGTACAAGGTTTGACACGAGAAGAGCATAATAAAATGATGGGCGACTTGTGGTCAGAAACGAATAGATTAGCAGTGAGGTAAGAAAATGAACGCAAAAGAAGTTATTGCACGCCGTGTAGCTCTTGAATTTCGTGATGGAGATGTTGTTAACCTTGGTTTTGGTATTCCAAATGCTTCTGCAGACTTTATCCCAGAAGGCGTTAATGTCATCCTTCAGGCTGAGAATGGTGCTCTTCGTTTTGGGGAAACACCAACAGCTGAAACCTATAATCCTAACCTAGCAAACTCAGGGGGTGCTCCAATTACTCTGTTACCAGGTGCGTCAACCTTTGACATCCAAACCTCCTTTGCTATTATTCGTGGTGGTCACGTGGATGCTACAGTGCTAGGTGCACTTGAAGTCAGCCAAGACGCTAGTATTGCAAACTGGTTGATCCCAGGTAAGTTTGCGCCAGGGATGGGTGGTGCCATGGACCTTTTGGTCGGTGCTAAACGTGTGATTGCAGCGATTCAGCATGTTGACAAGAAGGGCGAATCTAAAGTTCTTAAAGAGTGTTCGCTTCCTCTTTCTGCCAAAGGAGTTGTCTCACGCGTTATTACAGACTTGGCTGTCCTTGATTTCCAAGATGGTAAATACCTCTTGAAAGAAGTTGCGCCAGGTGTAACCGTTGAAGAAGTCGTTGAAAAAACTGCTGGTGATGTTATTGTCGCTGATGACGTCATTACCATGCCAATCTAAAGACAATAAGAAAAATAAAATCACATGCCTTCACCATACTGGGGGAGGCATGTAAACGTTATTTTCAAATAAGAGCGGTTTCTATGATATAATGAATAGTGTCATTAAAGAAAGGGCAATAAGAGTAATGGATATTGTACAGATGTACTATTTTATAAATATCGTAGAGTGTAGTTGCAACCTTTCCCTCGCAGCTAGAAAAATTCATATTAGCCAATCAGCACTCAGTCAGTTCGTAAAAAATTTTGAGGAAAGTGAAAATATCAAGCTTTTTCACCGAAAAAATGGCCGTTTAGACGGTTTGACGGAAGCAGGTGAACGGATCTTTCGTTATTCGACTGAAATTATTAGTAAATATGAGGAAATGCAAAATGCTATTCAAAGTGAATCGGCCAAGCAACAAGGAACGATTCGTTTAGGGTTGCCTTCTTTAATCTTACGCTTTTATTTTTCAAGGATTTTGCCGAATTTTTTGCATAGCCATCCTCAGATTGATATTCAAATTATCGAAGGTGGCGGGCTGGAGTTAAGGCAAAAATTGATCGCTGAAGAACTTAATTACGCCATCTTGATTGAACCGACCAGTCTTGATTCTAATAAATATGAGCAACATATCATTCAAATGGATGAGTATGTAGCTTTTATGGACAAGTCTCATCCTCTCGCTCAAAAAGACCTTTTAGAGTGGTCCGATTTAGAAGGTTATCACCTTGCAACTTTTATTAAGACCTTTATCACTTACGGATTGATTGATGAAAAACTGAAAAAGGAAAAGGTAAATGCTCCCTTAACGCATCTCTCTTCCAGTTGGGATTATTTAATTGAGTCTATGCAGGGGACAGATACCGTCAGTATCCTGCCAGGACCGATTGAGTCGATTCTCGATCAAGATAAGTTTACTATGGTCAAGTTTAGAGATTTTATTCCCTTTAATATTTGGTTCTGCAGACCGTTTAAGTCTAAATCTACCGAAGTTGAATCCTTAGTATACGAAGAGTTTTTGAAGTTATTCTATATGCCAGTTTCAGAATAGAGAGGATACCATGTTTAAACAAGATGTACTTGATAAGGTTTCTCAATTTTCCGCAGAACAGCTTGCTGATAAGGCTGCTGACTTTGACAAGGCAGAAGAATTTCCAGATCAGCTGTTGCTTCAGTTTATTGCAGAAACCAATGTCTTTAACTTACTAGTATCGGAAGAGCCAGAGGTAGGATTGCGGACTTTTTTAGAAGCGATACGCTTGGTTTCTCAAGAATTTGCTTCACTAGCTAGTATTATTCTTACTCAGGGCATCTATGTACTGTGGACATTGAATCAATTTGGGACGCAAATACAAAAAGAACGTTACCTTGACCAGTTGGTTTCTGGGAAAATCCTAGGATCTTTTGCTTTTTCAGAGCAAGATGTTAGACTTAAAAAGAGTATGCCACAGACCCTCGCGCGTCAAGTAGAGGGAGGCTGGATACTGGATGGCCAAAAGCACATGGTTTCTAATGCATCAGTAGCAGGTCTCTTTCTCGTTTTTGCGCAAACGGTTCCAGAAAAAGGAAGCAAAGGAACCGCCATCTTTATTGTAGATGCGGCGTCGCCGGGTGTCACTATTGGACCGGCTATTGCTAAATCTGGTATGAAGGCCCTCCCCTTGGCATCTGTGAGCTTTGAAGGTGTCGAGATTCCTGAGGAAGCCTTCCTTGGTGATGGCTACCATGAAGGCCTTTCTTATCTGTCTCAAATTTTGGTTAAGATGCGATTGGCAATCAGTGCTCAGGCCCTTGGGGTGGCTGAAGGTGTTTTTCAAAAAGGTCTGGCTCTAAGTGTTTTAAAGCGAGGCTTTGGTGGACGTTTAATGGATGTTTCTGTCAACCAATTTAAATTTTCGGACATGGAAGTTCAATTAGCTGCATGTGAGGCCTTTTATCATGATTACATTCAGTCGGATATGTCTGACCAGAGACGGGTCGCAATGCTAAAGTTGCTATCGACGGCAACAGCACAAAACATAGCTGATGAAGTGGTCCGAGTGATTGGAACCTATAGTTTTATGGATGATAATGATTTGGAACGTTATGTTAATGATGCCAAGGTGACAGGGCTTTATGGTGGATCAACCGATAGTCTCAAAAAGAGTGTGGCCCAGGCGTGGCTCTAAGTAAAAGCAGATAGAAAAGGAGAAAAAGAGATGGAATTACAGACTTATCAATTTGGTGAGATGACATTAACTTGGTTACGAGGTGCTGATAAATACACGGATGCTGGGACCTTGTTTGGCCCTGTTCCAAAAGCTGTTTGGTCCCGTTTTTATCCGACCACAGAGGATGGACTTATGGCTGAAATGACTGATCCTATTTTGCTTAGTTATCGAGATAAGCATTATTTGATTGATACCAGCCTTGGTACGGAAAAATTAGATGCGAAACAGCGCCGTAATTTGGGTATTATTTCAGAGAACCGCTTGTTAGAAAGCCTGGACCATTTGGGGCTATCAGCTGAGGATATTGACGCTGTTCTCATGACCCATATGCATAATGACCATGCTGGTGGACTGACCCGTATCGATGGAGATGAGATTGTATCGACCTTCCCAAAAGCGACCATTTATATTCAGGAGATTGAGTGGGATGAGGTACGCCGTCCAAATGCTAGGACACGGGGAACCTACCTCAAGGAAAACTGGGAGGCCGTTCAGGAACAGGTCGAGACCTTTGATAACTTTTTGGAAGTCGCTCCTGGTCTAGAATTACACCATGCAGGTGGGCATAGTAATGGCCTTAGTATCATTCTCTTAAAACAAGGGGATGAGACCATGATTCACTTGTCAGATCTCCTTATCACCCATGCGCATAGAAATCCACTTTGGGTTGCGGCGGTGGATGACTACCCTATGAACTCGATTGCAGCTAAAGATAAGTGGATTAAAGAAGCCTATGAGAAAGGTTATAAATTCTTCTTCTATCACGACCAATTCTATGCTGTCTTGCAATTTGACGAGACAGGCCAAAAGGTTACAGAATGTGTCAAGCGTCTGCGCCAACCCTTGGTTGATTTTTCGGACAAGCAGGATAAGCGGTTAATCGTAGATCCAGCAGTAATGCATTGATATGATGAGCAGGGAGGACAGCTAGTTCTCCCTTTTTTATCCTTTTAAAAATTAGGCCTAATAACTAATTTATAATAAATAATTATAGTTGTATAAAATCAACTTATGTTGAACCCTATAGAATAAAGCCTGGTAGGTTTTGTTCATTTTTGATCAGTATTATAAGTTGCAAATCTCACTTGCTTTTTTAAAAAGAAAACGTTATCATATTAATAAAGAAATGGAGGTAAAAACATGTCGATTACACAATTACTTAATATTAAATACCCTATTTTCCAAGGAGCCATGGCACAAATTGCGCATTATCAATTGGCTGCTGCTGTATCTGAAGCAGGTGGTCTAGGGATTATTGCTTCAGGGGGGATGACTGGTGAACAGCTACGCGAAGAAATTCGAGAACTGAAACAATTGACTGATAAGCCTTTTGGTGTCAATATTATGCTTATGATGAAGAACATTGAAGAAATCGTGACGGTCATCATTGAAGAAAAAGTACCTGTTGTGACGACTGGTGCAGGAACACCTAAGTTTATCATGCCTTATCTCAAAGAAGCGGGCATCAAAGTGATTCCTGTGGTTGCTAGTGTGAAGCATGCCCAAAAAATGCAGGAGTTGGGTGCTGATGCTGTCGTTGCTGAAGGCTGTGAAGCAGGCGGACATATTGGTGAAAGCACCACCATGTCCATGATTCCACAAATAGTTGATGCAGTTGATATCCCTGTTGTGGCTGCAGGTGGTATGGGTGACGGACGTGGTATTGCGGCAGCTTTTGCATTAGGAGCACAGGGTGTTCAGTTAGGAACTATCTTCCTGGCTTCCGATGAGTGTCCAATCTCAGATGCCTATAAGCAGGCTATACTCGATGCTAATGATACAGCAACAGCTGTTACAGGTCGGATTGCAGGGGCTCCTGTTCGTTGTATCCGCAATGAAATGACAGAAAAATACATTGAATTAGAACGTAATGGAGCTGATCGTGAAGAGTTAGAAGAAATTACACTTGGGTCTCTCTCTAAGGCTGTTTACGAGGGAGATGCGGTTAATGGATCGATGATGAGTGGGCAAATTGCTGGACTTATCAAAGAAGTTAAGCCATGTGCTAGGATTATCGAAGATCTCTTTGATGAAGCGAAGAAAGTCTTGTCACAGACTACAATAGACTGTTAGTTAAGGGAGGTGTTTGCCTCAAGAATTTTTCTTATACATTAAGGACAGGGACTTTCCCTGTCCTTTTAAGTAATGTTTTTGGTATAATAAGGACTAGAGTAAGTTATTGCAGGAGTCCACCTGTCTCGTGATTCACTAGGGATTTTAACCAATATGTGCCTGTCGAAAACGACCAAGACCAAGATGACATCGTTGATTTGAATCTGGTTCATTAGTTTATAGGACTATCATTTAGGATGTTTTAGCGACCTTTCAGGATTTTGGATTATTCTGCAAGGGAATAAGGTTAAACGAATAGTATCACATCAAAATAAGCTACTGATCGAAGAATTGAGAAAAACTCAGATACTCTAATGACGGGTGTATTTGAGAATATTTTGATCTTGAATACCTACATATTTAGAAATAAGGGAGAGAACAGTGATCTATGTTAAAAAAGGGTTAAAAATTGCAGGGATGATTGCTTTAGCTATGGCGCTGAATATAGCGCCGATGGTTTTGATTGGAAATCAGGCTAATACGCCAGTACCGATGAGATGGTTGCTGAGCATTGTCTACTTTCTGGTTGCTGTTGGGATTATTGGCTTTACTTGGAAACGCTATAAAACCTATGGGCCAGAAAGCATCAAGCATCAAAAATTTGGCTGGAGAGATTTTGGTATTGCGATACTGTTCTTTCTAGCAACTCGAGTTTTGGCGGTGGCTGGCACTTATGCGAATATGCTCTATTCTGGCAATGCGACTTCCGCAAACGATGCAGCTTTAATGGCAACAAATGATCAATTAGCTGACATGTTTGTGCTTTATTTTATTGCTTTTCATTGTGCTATTGGTCTTTTTGCGCCGATTTTTGAAGAACTGGTGTTCCGTGGATTTATGACCAAGTACTTTTTCAAGGAAGACACGAAAATCTTACCTTTGGTGGTGACATCAGTTATATTTGCTCTACCTCATGCGACCAATATTGTCGAATTTGCTATGTATTTTGGATTGGGTGCTATTTTTTATGCAGCCTATCTACGTCGAGGAAATATCAAAGATTCTATTGCAGTGCATTTGCTCAATAACTCGTTACTAGTCATCATTTCAGTGATTAGCTACATCCTAATAAAATTTAATATTTTGGGGTAAGAAAGAGAAAAAGGATTCTCTAATATTTAGGAGTGAAGAGTCAAGGAATGATCAGCCTTGAAATCACCTTCTAGAAGACAAGAAAAGTCATCATTTGATGGCTTTTTTTGGTATAATAGAGGATATGAAAAGAGCGACCCCTCGATAGGTATGTATCCCTAGGAATGTCATAGATATAGAAGGTAAAGAGGAGAATTTATGTCTCGTGATTCACAAGTGATTTTAACCAACATGTGCCTGGTCGAAAACGACCGAGGCCAATTTGTCATGCAGATCAGAAGCCCAGAGCGTTACGCTTGGGATGGCGCTGCATTACCTGGCGGACACGTCGAGGAAAAAGAAAGTCTCCATGCCTCAGTTGTCCGAGAAATCTTTGAGGAGACTGGTTTGACCATCTCTAATCCCGAGTTAGTCGGCGTCAAGCATTTTCATACCCGTGGTGACGGGATTCGTTACCTAGTCTTTCTCTATCGGACATCAGACTTTACGGGGACCATTCAGTCGTCTGAAGAAGGGGAAGTCGTTTGGGTAAGCCGTGAAGACATTGCCTCAGGCAAGGTTGAGCTGGCTGACTCTATGGGAGATATGCTGGATTTTTACTTTGAAGAAAATGCCTCAGAGCTCTTTTACGAGCGAGACGCAGACGATATCTTACAGCGGGTGTTTTTGTAGGAGGGCATGATGGCTGCTATTAGACCTGTTTGTAATCACGACATGTCAATCTGGGCTGAATTAGCGGCTAAGGTTTGGCAGACGAGTTCGTCTAAATTGATAGAGAGATTTCAGTCTGGTGCATTCCCGTATGAATTTCTTTACTGGGAAAATGGCAGAGCAGTCGCCTTTATCAGTCTGTCTATCAGGCAGGACTACGTCGAGGGAGCGACTCAAAAACCTGTAGCTTATTTGGAAGGTATCGGTGTTTTAGAAGTTAGTCAAAGGCGAGGAATCGCTAGGGAATTGGTCGATTTTGCCCGTATCTGGGCCAAGGAGCAGGGATTGACACAACTCGCTTCTAATTGTGATCTGTCTAACACCATTAGTCAAAATGTTCATCAGGCTCTTGGTTTTCAGGAAGTGAGCCGGACGGTTAACTATATTTTAGATTGTTAAATTGCTAAGAAGAAAGGAATCCTATGCCTGAATTACCTGAGGTGGAAACGGTTCGACGTGGGTTGGAGCGTCTTGTCGTTGGAAAGAAAATCGTGGCTGCAGAGGTGCGCGTGCCCCGCATGGTGTCGCCTGAGCTCGAAGATTTTGTCCTGACAGTGGCTGGCCAAGCCATTCAAGCCATCAGACGGCGGGGCAAATACCTGATTTTTGAGCTGGACGAGTGCCTCATGATTTCCCATTTGCGGATGGAAGGCAAGTATTTGCTCTTTGAGGAAACGGTGCCCGACAACAAGCATTTCCATGCCTTCTTTCAATTAGACTCTGGGGAAACCTTGGTTTATCAAGATGTTCGTAAGTTTGGAACCTTGGAGTTGATAGCTAAATCAGATGAAGATGGTTTCTTTGCTCAGAAAAAACTTGGTCCCGAACCAATCGAGCAAGCTTTTAAGCTGAGACCATTTGAGACAGCTCTGCTATCCTCCCAAAAGAAAATCAAGCCCTATCTTTTGGAACAGAGTCTCGTCGCCGGCCTTGGTAATATCTATGTTGATGAGGTCTTGTGGGCAGCTAAAGTTCATCCGGAACGAATAGCTAGCACCCTTAAGAAAGCGCAAATCAAACGCCTGCACGATGAGACGATACGGATTTTGCAGTTGGGTATTGAAAAGCGGGGGTCTACCATTAGAACCTATCGCAATGCGCTTGGCGAAGACGGGACCATGCAGGATTTTCTCATGGTCTATGGCAAGACTGATCAACCGTGTGCCCGTTGTGGACGCGCCATTCAAAAAATCAAAGTGGGAGGACGGGGCAGTCATTTCTGCCCTAGGTGTCAAAAAGTATGAGACAAATCATTGGGATAACAGGTGGGATTGCCTCTGGCAAATCAGCAGTGACCGCTTATCTGAGAGAGCAAGGCTATGTGGTCATCGATGCAGATGAGGTGGTCCATGAGCTTCAAGCTAAGGGCGGTCGCCTTTATCAGGTCTTGGTCGATTGGCTAGGACAGGATGTCCTAAAAGCCGATGGTGAGCTGAATCGGCCAGTGTTATCAGAAGTCATCTTTGCCAATCCTGACAATAGGGAAAAATCTGCGGCGCTTCAGAATGAGATTATTCGCGAAGAGCTAGCCAAACGTAGGGACGAGGTAGCCCAGACAGAGCGACTGTTCTTCATAGATATTCCGCTCCTCTATGAGCTGCAATTTGACGGGTGGTTTGACGCAGTTTGGCTGGTCTATGTTGATCGGAAGACCCAGTTAGAGCGCCTGATGGCGCGAAACGGCTATACAGCCCTTGAAGCCCAGCAACGACTCGCCTCACAGTTGTCGCTGGATGAGAAGAAAGAAATGGCTGATCTTGTCATTGACAATAATGGCCCTCTTGAAGAAACCTATGCCCAGCTAGAAGCTGCCTTAAAAGAATAGTAGCTTTTCGGGCGGAATTGGTCTGGAATTTGGTATAATGGATAGAGATAATCGGTGTGAAAAAGGAGATTAAAATGGCAAGGATTCAAATAGCTAAGGGAGCAAATCCTGTTGAACTAGAATTAAGTATGCTCAATCGCCACGGCTTGATTGCAGGAGCGACAGGGACCGGAAAGACGGTCACCTTAAAAGTCATTGCAGAACAGTTGAGCCTATCAGGGGTTCCCGTCTTTCTAGCAGACATCAAAGGGGATTTAACCAGCCTAGCTAAGCCAGGTGAAGTGACTGAAAAATTAGCGGGTCGAATTGAAAAGCTAGGCCTTAAAGATAGCTTTGAACCGCAATCTTTTCCTGTACGTCTTTGGGATGTCTTTGGTGAGCAAGGGCACCCTGTCAGGACAACGGTTTCTGAGATGGGTCCTTTGCTCTTGTCCCGCCTTTTGAACCTCAATGAAACCCAGACTGGGGTCATGAATATCGCCTTTAAAATTGCGGATGAAAAGGGCTGGCTGTTGATTGACCTTAAGGATTTAAAAGCCTTATTGCGTGAGCTGGCGGATAATGGCAAGGCCTACACCACAGAGTATGGGAACATTGCCAAGGTCACTGTCGGTGCCATCCAACGTAGTCTTTTAGCCTTGGAGCAAGAAGGTGGGGAGCTTTTCTTTGGCGAGCCAGGTTTAGAACTTGCTGACTTTATGCAGCTGGATGGCAATGGTCAAGGGATTATCAATGTCCTCAGTGCTAATCGATTGTTCCAATCGCCCCTGCTTTATTCTACCTTCCTTTTGTGGATGTTAGCGGAGCTCTATGAAACTCTTCCAGAAGTTGGGGATCTTGATAAACCTAAACTGGTCTTCTTCTTTGACGAAGCCCATCTCCTCTTTAAAGACGCACCTAAAGTCTTTGTGGACAAGGTGGAGCAAATCGTCCGTTTGGTTCGCTCCAAAGGCGTTGGGGTCTTCTTTGTGACGCAAAACCCAATTGACCTGCCAGAGACAATCCTAGCACAGCTTGGGAACCGAGTACAACACGCCCTTCGTGCTTATACGCCTAAGGAGCTCAAGGCGGTCAAAACAGCAGCCGAAACCTTCCGCCAGAATCCTGATATTGATGTGGCGACTGCCATTACGGAATTAGAAGTTGGAGAAGCCTTGATTTCATGTCTTAATGCTGCAGCGCAACCAAGTATCGTTGAGCGGGCGCTGGTCTTTCCACCGATGAGTAGCTTTGACACAGTAGACACTATGACCATCCAGGGCTTGATCAACCAATCACCGATGGAACTCAAGTACCGAGAGCCTGTTGATCGCGAATCTGCCTTTGAACTGCTAGCTGAAAAACTCTTGCAAGAAGAACAGGAAAAAGCGGCCGCAGAAGAAGTGGCGCGTCTGGAAAAAGAGTGGCTTACTGCTGAAAAAGAAGCTGCCAAAGCGCAAAAAGAAGCTGAAAAAGTAGCACGAGCGGCTGCACGAAAACCAAAATCAGCGGTTGAAAAAGCAACAGATAGCTTTATCAATTCAGCTGTAAGGACCATCGGCCGTGAATTGGCCCGCGGTATTCTAGGCAGTCTTCGTGGTAAGCGCTAAGCTTTTTAGCAAAAAGGGTACTGTTTTAAGAGTTATTGAACAAATAGATCTGATACCCCTTGGTTTAAATTTTTGATGAATGATGTTTTAAAAAGTGGAAAAAACGGTTTAATTTTATATCGTTTTTTCTACTTTTTTTAAAAAAAAGACTGACTAGACTCGCTAATAGACCCAGAAAAGGGGATGGAGAAGATTCTTAGCGATTGATGACTTTTAACACTTTACGCTAGGGATTTAGTACCATTGCTATTCGCTTTACAAGTTCTATCTCATTCTCACATAATCTTCAAGTATTTGAGTAGTCAATAACTACTTAATGATTGTTTCGTTTGTGATTTGTATTTCGAACTATCTCCTGAGATAATCCCCTTTCCTTTCCTAGGGATACTAGAAAATAATACGTTGTCAAGTGTTCTTACAATTTTGAAATAGTTTTATATTCCCAACCCTTGCTCCTATTTTTAGTGGGATTTCCTATCTCTTGCTAAACGCAGAGGACGTTTATTTTGATCGTGAAATTGGTGGCAACAATTTGTTTTCTGTGATAATCACGGTTTCTTCAAACAATCTCTCCATTTATTAAGCTCCTATTTTATTAAAAAATTTCTGGTAGCTGCGTTAATAGATAACTTAAATATACTTAAAAAAATTTGATATTGGATTGAAAGGAAATTGAAATTTAAATATCACTAATTAATGGTAATATAAAAAGGAAGGTTAGGTTAGCACTATCAAAAATGGAGAAAGGAAATATGAAGGATGATAAATAAAAAGAAATTCTTATTTTTACACCTGTTAACCTTGTTAGGATTGTTTGGTTTTACATATAATGTTGAGGCCACATCAGAATCCTCAGTTTATTATGAGAAGAGTACAGGATGGCTAGTTCATGTCGAGCTCGAAGATACAGACCTTAACACTACCCCTTCACCAGAAGAACTCGAAGAAATGCAGGCAGAGATGCGCAAGGACCCCAGACAGTATGATCAATTAGCTGCTGCCTTTGACGCCAGTTCCCCCTATAGAAGCAAAGACAATCCTTACAGAACACCTGCAGAGAGGATTGATGGCATGCGCAACCTCTTAATTGAAGATCGTGTGAAATTATTAAGTATTTTAGAAAAATTTGACTATCATTATTATGAAGCAGTTGCTATCTATAATCGGATGAATGATGGTTTACCATATACTAACGAAGATAGCCGACTTTTTAGATATCATTATGACCTTTCTAATGAGTATTCTAGTCAATTTGAACAAGCTAAGAAAGAGGCTTTTGAAGCTTGGAGGAAGATATACCCTTGGACGCATTAATGGTCAAAAAAGAGTGAACACCTAAAAATTGTTTTGCTAATCTTAACCCTTGAACAGGAACTTGAGACACCTTTCGTTTCAAGTTCTTTGTGCTTATTGACTTCAAAAGTATCCGTTTTTTTATAAACCAGCTTATAAGAGATGCCGTGCTTACTGAGCTTCAGTAAGTCACTGCTGAAGAAACTTTCATTTCCTTAGCAATTATTTTATGGTCCTAGTCAGCTGTATCTAGATGAGAATATAGAAAACTAGTGGTTTAAAAGAAATGTTATGCTATAATATACAAAGGATCATTGGGAGGCAGGTAATTCGTTGTGCGCATTAAAATTAATTTAAAATGTAGTGACTGTGGCCAGCTCAACTATCTGACCAGTAAAAATAGCAAAACCCATCCTGAAAAAATCCAAGTGCCTAAATTTTGTCCCAAAGAAAGAAAAGTAACCTTGCATATTGAAAGTAAGTAGCTTTTGTGGTAGAATAGAGAGAATTGATTTTAGAAAGTGACGACTATGTACAACATTTTATTGACAGTTTTCTTAATTTTATCGGTTATTACTGTAATTGCGATTTTTATGCAGCCTACCAAAAACCAGTCATCAAATGTCTTTGATGCGAGTTCAGGGGCGCTCTTTGAGCGGACTAAGGCGCGTGGTTTTGAAGCGGTGATGCAGCGTTTGACGGGGATTTTGATTTTTCTCTGGTTAGCGGTTGCTTTAGCTTTGGCCATTATTTCAAGTCAATAATTCAGAAAAGGGGCCGAACAGGCCTTTTTCTATTGTCGAGACGAAGGTCTAGATGAGAATACCCTTGGTCGTTAGGGTGATTGCCTAGAGAGAGGACACATGAAAACAGAGATTTTAGAACAGTTGAAAGCCCAAGGCCCCATGACTATGGATGCTTTGGCAGATCGTCTTGGCCAAGCAGGTGCCAAGAATTTTATAAATTTGGTGAAGACCGTTTCAGACATGGAATCCCGTCGCCAACTAACCTTTAAAAAGGACGGAACTATTGGCATCAGAGAAAAGAAACCAAGGGCTATGACCTTGAAAGGGCGTTTTTCAGCCCACAAAAATGGCTTTGGCTTTGTCATGTTAGAAGATGGTGTGGAAGAGGTCTTTATCGGCCGTAACGATGTCGGTTATGCCATCGATGGGGATACGGTTGAGGTTGTTGTGACCAAACCAGCAGACCGCCTCAAAGGCACTGTAGCAGAGGCCCGCATTGTCGATGTCTTGGAACATAGCCTAACGACAGCTGTTGGGACGTTGGTCCTTGATGATGAAAAGCCCAAGTATGCTGGGTATATCCGTAGTAAAAACCAGAAAATTTCCCAGCTCATTTATGTCAAGAAGCCTGCAATTATTCTCAAAGGAACTGAGGTGGTCAAGGTTGATATTGTCAAATACCCCTCCCGCCATCACGACTATTTTGTGGCAGAACTTCGGGATATTGTCGGTCATGTCGATGATCCAGGGATCGATGTCCTTGAAGTCTTGGAAAGTATGGACATTGTCTCCGAATTTCCAGAGGAGGTCCTAGCAGAAGCTAATGCCATTCCAGATAAGCCGACAGAGGCTGATTTTGAAGGGCGTTTAGACCTGCGTGATGAGATTATCTTCACCATTGATGGGGCTGATGCTAAGGATTTGGACGATGCCATTCATATCAAGGTCTTGCCAAATGGCAACTTTGAGCTTGGGGTGCATATTGCGGATGTCTCCTACTATGTAACGGAAGGCTCTGCCCTTGATCAGGAAGCTCTCCGTCGTGGGACCTCGGTCTATGTGACCGACCGGGTCGTTCCTATGTTGCCCGAGCGTTTGTCAAACGGCATCTGCTCACTAAATCCCAATGTCGACCGCTTGACCCAGTCAGCCATCATGGAAATTAATGACAAGGGGCGCGTGGTCAACTATCAATTGGCCCAGACTGTGATCAAAACCACTTACCGCATGACATACACTGCGGTCAATGAGATGATTGCAGGTAACCAAGAGACCATTTCAGAGTTTGGCAAGATTGTAGCGTCTGTGGATCACATGGTGACGCTTCACAAGATTTTGGAGACGATGCGTGTCCGCCGGGGTGCCCTCAACTTTGACACTAAGGAAGCCAAAATCCTGGTCAATAATCTTGGGAAGCCGGTTGACATCACGGTTCGTCAGCGCGGAATTGCAGAACGCATGATTGAGTCCTTTATGTTGGTTGCCAATGAAACAGTGGCAGAGCATTTTGATAAAAAAGAACTGCCTTTCATTTACCGGATTCATGAGGAGCCTAAGGCTGAGAAACTCCAGACCTTTATCGACTATGCTTCAACCTTTGGCATTCCAATTCGCGGGACGGCTAGCAGCATTGGTCAGGAAGCCTTACAGGACTTTATGGCTAAGGTTTCAGGCCAGCCCAATAGTGAAGTCCTTTCCATGATGCTTTTGCGCTCCATGCAACAGGCCAGATATGCGGAGAACAACCATGGGCACTACGGGCTTGCTGCGGAATACTATACCCACTTCACCTCACCGATCCGCCGTTACCCTGACCTCATGGTCCACCGTATGATGCGCGATTACGGGACCAAGGCTGTGAGTGAGACTGCGACGCATTTTGAGGCAATCGTTCCTGAAATTGCGAGCCAGTCTAGCCAACTCGAACGCCGTGCCATTGAGGCCGAGCGTGAGGTGGAGTCTATGAAGAAGGCCGAATTCATGCAGGAATTTGTTGGGGAAGAGTTTGATGCCATAGTCTCCAGCGTTGTCAAATTTGGTCTCTTTGTTGAGCTGCCAAACACTGTGGAAGGCTTGATTCACGTGACCAATTTGCCAGAGTTCTTTAACTTTAACGAGCGAACGCTGACCCTTCAAGGGGAAAAATCTGGTGTGGTTTTCCGTGTTGGTCAACCGATCCGGGTCAAATTAACCAAGGCAGATAAACTGACTGGTGAAATAGACTTTGAATGGCTCCCGTCTGATCAAGATGTTGTTGAAAAGCGTCTCAAATCAGGCAATGACCGCAAGGATAGAAAAGGTCGCAGAGGACCTACTAGAGGCAAGGCCCAAGGGCATTCCGGTGCTAGTAAAGATAAGAAAAAAGCCCCTGCTTCTAAAGGCAAGGGCAAGAAACCATTTTACAAAGAAGTAGCGAAAAAAGGAGGCAAACATGGCAAAGGGCGAAGGACAGGTGGTCGCGCAAAATAAGAAAGCGCGCCACGACTACACCATTGTCGATACTGTCGAAGCAGGTATAGTCCTGACAGGGACCGAAATCAAGAGTGTGCGAGCTGCCAGAATCAACCTTAAGGATGGCTTTGCTCAGATTAAAAAAGGCGAGGCCTGGTTGGTTAATGTCCATATCGCACCCTATGAAGAGGGTAATATCTGGAACCAAGAGCCGACCAGAACTCGAAAACTCTTGCTTCGCAAGAAACAAATTGCTCAGTTAGAGGGTGAAGTTAAGGGGACTGGGATGACCTTGGTCCCACTCAAGGTATACCTCAAGGATGGCTATGCCAAGGTCCTGATCGGCCTTGCTAAAGGGAAACACGATTACGACAAGCGTGAATCCATCAAACGCCGTGAGCAAGACCGCGATATCAAACGCCAGATCAAAAACTTTAATGGCAGGTAGGACTCGATCTTTCGAAGATTGGAAATCACAATTCTAGATTGTATTTGGAGAGTATGAATAAACCTAGTTTTTGATGAATAGGATACTGTGTGCCCAATCTTGAAACTTATCTTCAATCTAACTAGACCAGCCTTGAGCTGGTTTTTTTGAGCTATTACTTAGGAAATTCTTTCCTAAAAGGGTATAATGGGAAGACAGAAAAGGAGCTAAGAATGAAGCATGCGTGGGCTGAAATACGCTATAATTGGAAAAAATACCTGATGATTGAACTGTTGATTGTTCTCATGATGTTTATGGTAGTCTTTTTGACGGGGCTAGCTGGAGGATTAGCTGAGCAATCTTCAGGAGCCTTGAAAGAACTGCCAGCAGAAGGGTTTGTTCTGTCAAGCGATGCTAAAAATCTCTTGGCTGATTCTAGCATGAGCCTAGAAGAGGCGGACAATCTCCAGTCAGAATTGAGTGGGCGTGTGACTACCTTTAGCGTAGAGCGCTCAGGTTTAAAAAAAGAGGACAGTGCTGACAAACAAGATGCCGTTTATTTTATCCTAGAAGAAGACAGTTTTCTGATGCCAGAAGTCCTTGAAGGCAATAGCCTCCAAGCAGGAGAGAATCAGGTTCTCTTGAGTGAAGAGTTTACTGAAGCTGGGATTGAGCTGGGGGAAGAATTAATCGACACCAAATCAGATATGACTCTCAAGGTTGTGGGCTTTATAGAGCGTCAGACTTATACCTTTGCTCCGGTAGCTATTATTTCCCAGGACACAGATCGTCAGATGAAACTAACCATTAATCCAGCTGCAGAAGAGAGCTACCAGACTTTAGCACTCGAAGATTCAGACCAGATGATCACGACAGAAGGGTTTCAAGTGTCTTCCAAATCAGACCTGATTGAGCAAGTACCGGGCTATGCGGCGCAGCAGCTAACGGTTAATCTGATATCAGGCGTCCTTCTTTTTGTATCAGCAGCTATTTTAGGGATTTTCTTCTATATATTGACCCTGCAAAAACGGCAACAATTTGGTGTTATGCGGGCTATAGGATTATCCATTCGTGAGATTGTCAGCATCCAATTTGGGCAAGGTTTCTTCTTAGCCATTCTTGGCGTGGGACTTGGAAGCACGCTCGCCTTAGGGACTATGAGTTTTCTTCCGAGCAAAGTGCCCGTTACGATTGATCTAAGCAGTGCTTTGTTAGCAGCAGGTATTTTTGTTGGGATGGCCGTGTTTAGTATTTTGGTCTCTTGCTTACAAATCGTGAAAATAGACCCTGTCAAAATCATCGGTGGAGGTGATGTGTAATGAGCTTGCAATTAAAAGGGATTTCGAAAGCCTATCAGGATGGGCAGGAGAAGAATATCATTTTAGACAAGGCTGACTTGACGGTACAACCAGGTGAATTCGTCGCTATTTTAGGTCCATCAGGAAGTGGTAAGTCGACTTTTCTGTCGATCGCTGGTCTTCTGTTGACCGCAGATAAAGGAGAGACAGTTTTGGACGGTGAACCGGTTCATGGTTTATCAGATAAGGAACGAACGAAACTTCGGCGGGAAAAAATGGGTTTTATTTTTCAGAGCCATCAGCTCATTCCTTATCTCTCCATGGAAGAACAACTACGTTTAGTTGCGACCAAGGAATTAGCCCGTCAAAAAACAGTATTGACAGATCGCATCGATGCTCTTCTTACTGGGTTTGACTTGACAGCACAGCGCCGGTATTTGCCCCAGCAACTCTCTGGCGGTCAAAAACAACGGGTGGCTATTGCCAGAGCACTCATCAATCAACCAAGTGTTCTTTTGGCAGATGAGCCAACAGCTAGCCTGGATGGCAAACGGGGACGTCAGGTGGTTGAGCTGATGAAGCGTGAAGCCAGTCAGAGAGGCACGGCAGTTGTCATGGTGACACATGATGAAAGGATTCTGGATTTGGTTGATACGACCTATGTTCTCAAAGACAAACAATTGCTTTTACAAGCTGAGGTAACAAAATGATTAGAGAAATTGTCAAAGATACGTTTTTCCTGCAACAACCATCTCAAGATGCTAGTAAAGAAGATATATCTATTGGGCAAGATTTGTTGGACACCTTGCTTGCCAATAAAGACAGGTGTGTTGGTCTAGCTGCTAACATGATTGGTCAGCAAAAACGCATCATCGCCGTTAGTTTGGGGTTTGTCGATTTGCTCATGTTTAACCCTGTTATTGTCGAGCAATCAGGACCCTATAAGACGGAGGAATCCTGTCTGTCCTTGGACGGCAGTCGACCGACTAAACGCTATCAGACCATTAAGGTCACCTACCTCGATCAAAACTGGCGTCGGAAATCATTAGTTCTCAAGGATTTTCCTGCCCAAATCTGCCAACACGAGATAGACCATTGCGAGGGGATTGTCATTTAAATGATTTTCAAAAAAGAGCTAACAAAGGCTACGAACGATAACTGACTTTCATTTCTTTTAGAAGGAACCTCTCTCATGATAATAGCCGCTTCCAATCAAATCACGATCGATGGTTTGATTTTTTTTATAGATGCGATAAAAAAAATATATTTGGGAGTTTGTTGGAATCGTGGTAAGATTAGAAAAATAATCTGGAGGAAAAAACGATGATTGAGGTTAAAGGCATAAAAAAAGCATTTGGAGATAAGGTTGTTTTAGATGGGGTTTCCTTAAAAGTGAACCAAGGAGATGTAGTGGTCATTTTAGGACCGTCCGGCTCAGGGAAAACAACTTTTTTACGATGTATTAACCATTTGGAAACGGTTGATGAAGGAGAACTTATCCTATCAGGTAAGGATTATTCTTTAGGGCAATTGAGCCGACAGGATATTTTAGAAATTCGTCGCAAGACCGCCTTTGTGTTCCAGAATTATAGTCTTTTTAACAATAAAACAGCTCTCGAAAATATTTTAGAAGGTCTGGTGATTGCCCGAAAAGTACCAAAAGAAGAAGCTCTCAAAATAGCAGAAACAGCCTTAACCAAGGTTGGATTATGGGACCATAAAGATAAATACCCTCACCAGCTTTCTGGTGGGCAACAACAACGGGTCGGAATCGCACGGGCCATTGCAGTCAAGCCTGAAGTAATTCTTTTTGATGAGCCAACCTCTGCCTTAGATCCAGAGCTGGTTGGTGATGTGTTACAGGTTATGAAAACCTTAGCAGAAGAAGGCATTACGATGATCGTCGTTACCCATGAGATGACTTTTGCCAAGGATGTTGCTAACCACGTTGTCTTTTTTGATGGGGGTAACATTGTGGAGGAGGGGCATCCGTCTGATTTCTTTACCAGTCCAAAAGAAATGCGAACACGCCAATTTTTGGCCCGTATTCTGCCTGATTTTGCTATTGATTATGTTTTATAATATATAGCAATGCTGGATTTTCCTGTTTTTACCTGAGAATACTTAGGTCTATAAATGTGGAAAAAGTTATTTCAGCTATCTGCCTAACTATTAAGAAGTAGGAGGAACTCTATCTAAATGGTAGATGTTCTTCTCTTTTTTTTAGTTTGTGATTGTTTAAACAAGCTATAAGTGTTTTTTATCTGAATGATAGTTTATTTCTAATTAGAAAAATTTTAATTGAGTGATAGCTAAAATATATTATGCAAATACATGGGAGCATGATAAGATAGTTCTCAAAATAAACAGCACATGGTGCAAGGAGGAGCTTATGGTATCAAAACGTGAGTTAGTTGTAAAGGCATTTAACGGTGAAGTGGTAGACCGAGTTCCTGTTGGATTCTGGTTTCACTTTACTGAAAAAGAGGAATGGCTTAATGGATTAGATTCGGAAAATATCTATCAAAAAAATCTACAGGGACATCAGAAATTTATAAAATCAGTAAAACCTGATTTTATAAAACTAATGAGTGATGGTTTCTTTAGGTATCCTAGCCCAGTAATCCGTGAAGGTGTTAAATCTGTAACTGAATTAGAAGCAATCTCTCCCTTACCGGACGACCATCCTTGGTTTGACAAACAGGTTCAGCTTGTTAAAGACATTAAAGCTTCTTTCGATGAAGACATTGTTGCTTTATATAATATTTTTTCTCCAGCAACTCATCTAAAGTGGCAGTTAGCAAATGAGGTTTCAGCAGGAGATGATCAACTTGCTGATTTGTTGTTAGAAAATCCTGATGCGGTTCAAACCGTTTTAACTGTCATTGCTAATGATTTGGCAAAACTTGTAAAGAGGTTATTAAAAGAAGTGCCAATCGATGGTATTTATTTCAGTGTTCAAGGGGTTCAGGATCATCGGATTAATTCAGATGTCTATCCAACCTATATTCAACCTGCAGATTTGATTGTACTTGAAGCTGCAGGTGGTGAAGACGGTCTCAATATTTTACATATTTGTGGTTATGAAGGAGCTAGTAATAATATAGCAGTATATAAGGATTACCCTGCAAAAGTATTTAATTGGGCTGTCAAACCCGAAAATGTATCTCTGAAAAATGGTCGAGAATTGTTTGGTGGAAAGACAGTTCTAGGTGGTTTTGAAAATGAAAAAAATAGCTTGATTTACAAGGGAATCCGTCAGGAGATCGAACAAGAGGCCAAAACGATTCTATCTGAAAACGGTAGGCAAGGCATTATTCTTGGAGCAGATTGTACAATTCCAAGTGATATTGAGGTTGAACGCATTCAGTGGATTCGTGATGCAGCTCGTTAATTTATGTAAGGAGAAAATAAAATGAATAAGAAAAAATGGTACATTGTAGGTGGTGTTATCCTTATAGTAGCTCTAGTAACGGTTTTGGGACGACAACTATCGTCATCTGATGCAAAGGCATCCACTGACGTTGTGACTTTACGAGTTGCCCATACTCAATCTTATGCTCCCTATGATTTCATCAATGACGAGGGAGAATCAGATGGTTATGAAGTTCAAGTTTTAAAAGCAATTGATGAAAAATTAGAAGGATATCAGTTTGAATATACGGGAACTAGCGACGAAGATTTGCTTGTTGGACTAGAATCAGGGAAATATGATATTGGTACAAAAGGGGCTTGGTATACCGAAGAAAGAGCTAAAAAGTTCTTAATTCCTGAGACTGCTATAGGGGCAAGTGTGATTGGTTTCACTATCCGTAAAGAGGATGAATCCAAATTCAAATCAATTGATGATTTTGCTACAGCAGGAGCAAAATTAGTCCCTATTTCACCCCAAAACGCGCAATATAATGTGATTAAAGACTATAATACAGAAAATCCGGATACCCCAATTGAGTTAACAGCGGCTGAATCATTTACAGTAGCAGATGCTTACGCATGGGTACTTGAGGGACGCTATGATGGGTATTTTGATATCAAATTGTCTTACGAAAACGCTGTGATTGCAGAAGATGGTGCTTATCACAAGTATGTTGATCAATTAAGTTATTTCCCTTACCGTGGCATTGAAACTTATCCGTTGATCCATAAAAATGCCCAAAATGAAGCCTTTGTTGAAGCTTATGAACAAGCCATAAAAGAACTTGAAGAAGAGGGTGTATTAGCTGAACTTTCTGAACAGTATTTCAGTGAAAATGTTTTTGACTATGTGACAAAATAGGAGAGGTTAGAATGGTTGAATTTTCACTTGCTCGAGTTGGGGACTTTATTCCTCAACTCCTTCCTTTTATACCAGTAACAGTTGGCCTTATTGCAATAACGTTTTTAATAGGTTCTTTATTAGGAGGCTGTCTGACTTGGATGCAGTTATCAAGAGACAAGGTTTTGGTGAAAATAGCCGAAACTTATATTTTTATGTTAAGATGCACTCCTCCGATTGTCTTACTGTTTCTTGTTTTTTATGGTATTCCAGAATTTTTGAACTGGTGGCTAGGAATAGATATTAACCATTGGCCAAGAAGCATTTTTGTTGTGGTAACATTGGTTCTTCTTTTTTCAGCAATGATGGCGGAGGTGTTTAAATCTGCTTATCTAGCCTTACCGAAAGGTCAGGAAGAAGCTGCCTTGAGTATTGGATTAACCCCGTGGCAAACCTTTTATCGTATCGTTCTTCCTCAAGTTTTTAAATTAGCCTTGCCGAATATGACAAATGCACTTTTAAATTTATTGAAAGATGCAGCTCTAGCCTATACAATTGGGATGGTTGATATTATGGGAGCGGCTAATTTGTTAGTTGGTCGTAATTTGGGGAATTATTCTTTAGAAACTTACACGGCAGTAGCTGTTATCTATTGGGGGATTTCTTTGGTGATTTCTGTTATTTCTCAATGGATGGAACGGTCGTTGGCGCCAAGGACTTAGGAGGTTGTTTTGGACTACATTATTCAAACCTGTTTCAAAACATTAGCTGGAGTTCCGGTCACTTTAGCGATTATGATTGTCTCTTTAGTGATTAGCTTCCTGCCTGCTTTGTTATTAGCTTTAGGGCAAATTTATAACATTAAAGGTGTTAAAACGTTTTCTCTTATATACCTTGCTTTTATAAGGGCTACTCCACCGATAGTCATGATATTATTTTTCTATAGCTTATTTCCGAGTCTTCTAAATAGTATCTTTAAAAATCTAGGTATTACGATCAATGTTTTTGACTTCAATCCAATTATTTACGCTTTTATTATTTTTAGCCTAATGACAACAGGCACTTTATCAGAAATTATTCGATCGGCCCTTTTAGCTATTGATAAGGGACAGTTAGAAGCAGCTCAAAGTATTGGAATGAGTTCAAGTCAAGCCTATAGGAGAATCATCTTCCCACAGGCTTTTAAAGTAGCCTTGCCTAATCTCTGTAATTTGGTTATTAATTTGGTCAAAGGGACATCACTTGTTTTTGTCATGACAATCAAAGATATCACAGCAATTGCGCGTGTTGAAGCTGCCTACGGTTATCAATATTTTGAATCTTATTTTGTCATTTTTATAATCTATATTCTTCTGTGTGGAACGATTCAGCTAGCGTTTAATCACTTGGAAAAACGGTTCACCTTACCTGCATAATAGGATGGGGAGAAAAGTTTTATCTTTTCTCCCCATTTCGTGTGAGAATCTTTGATTTCCACCATCTTTTTTGGTAAGTTAAGGGTAGTATTTAGACGAGGTGGAGAGCTATGTCACTGAAGGCAGCAATTCTGGATAAAGGTCTTGAAGGTCTATTTGTTCAGGCGACAATTGGGATTGAAAAAGAAGGCCAACGAGTAGACCAGGATGGGCAAATCAGCCAAAATTCGCACCCTAAAACGTTTGGTTCCCGTGATTTTCATCCCTATATCCAGACCGATTTTGCGGAGTCGCAGTTAGAGTTGATAACACCAGTCTGTGGAGCATCGACGGATGCTCTAAGGTTTTTGGGGGCTGTTCATGAAGTGACCATACGGCAGCTAGCTGAGGATGAGTACCTTTGGCCCTTGTCGATGCCAGCAAGACTACCAGAATCCAGTGCTATTTTGGAAGCTCAAATGGCAGATGAGGATCGACGGTATCGTGAATATTTGACCGAGAAATATGGCAAGTACAAGCAAATGGTCTCTGGGATTCATTATAACTTTGGTCTGAGTTCGGCATTTTTACAGGCATTAGCTGATGACAATTGCTCTCTTGCGGAGACACGTAATCTGGTTTACATGAAGCTAGCTCGGCAATTCTTGCGCTACCAATGGCTGCTGATTTATTTATTTGGAGCCTCTCCGCTTGCTCCAGATCGCTACTTTGAAGGCGGAGAGACATTGGACGCTCCAGCAAGATCCATTCGTTCCAGTTGTTTAGGCTACGTCAACGAGCCTCACGTTCAGGTGTCTTTTGATAGTCTTGATCAGTACATTAAGGACCTGAGACATTTGGTTGATACAGGAGACCTGATTGCTGAGAAAGAGCTGTATGAAACCGTACGCTTTAGAGGAGCCAAATCCGTTAAAGACCTACCGGAAAAAGGTATTGAGTACTTGGAGTTTCGCCTGTTTGACCTCAATCCCTTTGCGCCATATGGGATGACGCCTGAAGATGCTAGATTTGTTCACCTATTTTTGATGGGACTTCTTTGGATGGAGGAAACCTCAGATTATCGTGCTGGTTTTCCTCTTAGAGAAACGACAGCCCTAGCCCATCCCTTGACACCTGCTACAGATATGGCTGAAGCCCAACATGTTTTTGATAGCTTGTTGGCAATGGCAGAGCAGCTAAGTCTTCCTATCAGCGACCGAGACCTTTTAATAGACAAACGTAGCCAGATCAGCCAGCCCGAGAAAACGGTGGGAGGTCAACTCTGGCAGACCTATGAAGCATCAGGCAGTATGCTTGAAGTGGGCCTCAACTTGGCTAGGTCTTATAAAAAAGCTGTCATGGAGAAACCCTTTGGGCTTCAAGCCTTCTCTGAGATGGAATTGTCGACCCAAGCTTTCTTAGCAGATGCGATTCAGTATGGGATTGCGGTTGAAATCCTTGATGAGCGCGATCAATTTGTCAAGTTGACCTTTGCAGACCATATCGAATATGTCAAAAATGGCAACATGACCAGTCAGGATAGTTACATTTCGCCACTGATTATGGAAAATAAGGTTGTGACTAAAAAAGTCCTCGCGCAGGCAGGCTTTCAAGTCCCTGAAAGTATACAGGTGACCAGCCTTGAAGAGGCTGAGCAAGTGTTCTCACTGGTCTCCTCAAAACCCATTGTCATTAAACCTAAATCAACCAATTATGGGTTGGGCATCAGTATTTTTGAAAATGGGTTAACAGATAAGGCCGACTTTTTAAAAGCTATTGAACTCGCTTTAAAAGAGGACAAAGAAGTCATGGTGGAAGATTTCATCTCAGGAACGGAGTACCGCTTTTTTGTGCTTGGCGATGAGACCAAGGCTGTCCTTCTGCGCGTGCCAGCCAATGTCATAGGAGACGGTGTCTCTACGGTCAAGGAATTAGTTGCTGTGAAAAACAGTAATGTTTTAAGGGGTGATGGCAAATCGACTCCGCTCAAAAAAATTGAGTTGGGAGAGTTGGAGCAACTTCAGCTCAAGGCTCAAGGTTATACTGTAGATAGCGTTATTTCAGAAGGCGAGACGGTCTATCTGAGGGCTAATTCTAACATCAGCACAGGTGGTGACTCCATCGACATGACCGATGAGGTCCATCCCTCTTATAAGACGATTGCGGTTGCGATTGCCAAGGCCATGCAGGCGAAGGTCTGCGGTGTGGATTTAATTATCCCTGATATTAAGCTGCCAGCAGATAGCAGCCCAACGAGTTATGGGATTATTGAGGCTAATTTTAACCCCATGATGATGATGCATATCTTCCCAGCAGTAGGCACTTCTCGTCGCTTAACAACCGATGTTCTGAAAATGCTTTACCCAGAGTACCCCTGGCCTTCTTAATAGAGGGTGGGAGATAGAAGGTTACATAATGAAAGACAATTCTTTCTGGTCTCTTATGTTTGACAGAATCTTGGAAAAAGTTATCACCTCTTATGTCACCTTTCTTTCAAAGTCGGAGTTGATCTGAATTAGAGTGGAAAATATAAGCAAAGTAGTTATTCAGCTTTATCAAGCTTTTTGACGTATACAATGAATCAGAGCTGGACTTCTTGTCCGGCTTTTTTAGTGAAGTGAAATAGAAGCCCTTAACCTGTAGATTATTGTTAAAAATACAGTAGTTACATTTTTTTGAGGTTTACCTTAGATTGTGAGTTACTTTTTACGGTGAAACGAATATAGTCTGTAGCCACTTGTTTAGATGAAATGATTATTTTAGGTCTTTAACCATTAATGCTAGCAATCATTTAAATTTTTTAAAACAAAAGAAACAGTCTTTTTTAATCAGAGTTTTAGTTGCGACCATAATCGGAATTGTCATCGGGCTAGTTTTTAAGGGGTCCACAGAATATTTGGCAGCCATTGGGCAAATCTATATCAACTCATTGAAAGCCATTGTGGTGCCATTGTTATTCTTTTCGATTATCCACACAGTCACTTCATTAGAAGATTTTAAAACCTTGCGGTCTATTGGAGCCAAATCGATTGGTATTTTATCATTACATAATGTTCTCGGTGCAGTAATCGGTATTCTTATAGCAATGCTATTGGGTTTAGGTGTCAATTCTAATTTTGTCATCAGTCAAGGGACAGAGGCAGCGGAAGTACCAACAGTCTTGGAAACTTTAGTTAACTTTTTTCCTTCAAACATTGTAGAACATGCTGGGAATAACACAGTTATACCCATTGTTATCTTTTCAGTGCTCATCGGCTTAGCGTGTTTAACTTATAAGGAAAAAGAAACGATTAAGCCTTTTACGAATTTTATTTCCGCCGGTAGTCAAGTTATGTTTAAACTGGTTAGCCTTATCACACAGTTCACACCTTATGCCGTTTTAGCGTTATTGTCTCAGAAAGTCGGAGCGATTGATCTTTCAGAAGCAGGGGCTATTGTATTGGTTTTGATTTCTGTATTTTTAGCTTGCTTTTTCCATGCTTTTATCACAACTCCTGGATTGCTATGGACGTTTGCTCGCATCAATCCTGTGCACTTTATAAAAAAATTCTTTTCTGTCTTTATGACTGCTTTTACCACCCAATCATCTGTTGGTAGTCTTTCTTCAAATATTGAAGCGCAACGCAAGATGGGCGTTCCAGAAAGCATTGCGTCCTTTTCTGGGGCTTTATCAACGGTCTTTGGGATGCCAGGTTGCGCAGCTATCTGGCCTGTCACCCTAGCAGTCTTTACCGTAAATGCTCTCGGTTATGACGTTGGTTTGACGTTCTACCTGCAAGCCATCTTAGTCGCTTGGCTGGTCTCTATTGGTACAGTAGGCGTACCTGGTATTGCGACAGTAGTAGCAACAACGTTCTTTTTAGCGATGAACTTACCTGCTGAAATGGTTATCATGATGACACCTATCTCAGCCATTGCTGATATGGCAAGAACCGCGGCAAATGTTCAGGCTGGTGGTTCAACAGGTATCATCGTCGCGGCATTAGAAGGTGAACTCGACAAAACAGCCTACCAATCAATAGAGGAACAAGACCTCACCAATGCTATTAAGGCGGGGTAGTTTATAATGTTAATAAAAAAGGGAGTGGGGCAACTATCGGTAACCTAATAGGTTCGATTTCCTCCTCCCTTTTTCATTTTTTTGGTTCAGGCTGAGAAGGTCTATCCCCAGACCTTCTCACTCCCACCTCCGCACAGTTGATTAAGAAGGTCTCTAATGATTGCATAGTAAGGGTTTAGGGCTCTCCCAATCAGTAAGTAGCTCATTGGTGCTAAAGCACCTAATGACCTGTACAGGTGTAACACTAAAACGGGCAAAGCCAGTGAGTGTTACTCCCAACCACTGCGTATTGTTTAAGTCATGATAAATGATTAGAAGGCTAGGACTTTTGTCCCAGCTTTTTTCTAATAATCAACTGAATGCTTAATCAGCGGACATTGTGCTTACTCAATTTTGTAAATTCATTGACAAGGTTTTTGATATCCTGTGACTCAGAACTAAGTGTATATATTATAGACCAACTTTATAGATGGTTTTTACATGAACAAGTCAATAGACTCATAACCCTTAAAAATTTTTTAGAAAAACTCTTTACAAAGATAAAAATTCATGATATACTGGAAACGTTTCCAGATAGATAAAAATAGAAATGCTTTAGAAAGGAGGATATCATGGCAACTATGAAAGATGTTGCTCACTTAGCAGGAGTGGGAGTTGGTACGGTGTCAAGAGTGATTAACAATGGCCAAGTTAAAGCAACGACTCGCCAAAAAGTTGAAGAAGCCATTGCACAGCTTAACTATGAACCTGATAACTATGCCCGTGGGCTGAAACTTCAAAAAACCTTTATGGTCGCCCTTATCCTACCAACTGTTTGGCATCCTTTCTATGGTGAATTTGCCTATCATGTGGAAAACGAATTGGCTAAACGTGGCTATAAATGTATGATTTGTAATTCTGATGGACGAGCGGATCGAGAGTTAGAATACATCAAAATGATGCAACAAAATAAGGTCGATGGGATCATAGCCTTGACCTATAGTGATATCGATCCATATGTGACCTCTTCCTTACCTTTCGTCAGTGTTGACCGGCATTTTTCAAATGAAGCGATCTCAGTTTCAGCAGATAACATGGATGCTGGTAGGCTTGCTGCTGAAACCTTGATGTCAAAAGGGTGTGATGTCCTGGCTTACATAGGAGGCCAACCGAGATTTCCGACTGAAATTGGCAAGCGTCAAATAGGATTTACAGATGCTTGTAATAGCTACCAAAAAGAAAATTATTATCTCTTAGTCCCGGAACCCTTTGTCGATTTAGAAGGACAATTGGAAACGTTCTTCCGACAGCATCCAGATATAACTGGCATATTTACCATTAATGATTTTATGGCTTTGGATGTGATTGCGGTCCTTAACCAAATGGGTAAAAAAGTGCCAGAGGATGTCCAAATAATTGGATGTGATGGAATCCGAATGGCTTCTGATCGTCCACTCGTAGTTTCTACGATTCGGCAACCCATAGAAGAAATGGCCTTAACCTCTGTCAACGCCCTCATTTCATTAATGAACAAAGAGGAAGTGAACCGGTACAATGTCCTTCCAATATCTTATTTAGAAGGAAGTACAACCAAAAAAGTAGTTTAATTACCTAAAACCAACTCTAGTTATCCTAAAGATGGTTTTAGTCAAAAATCTCATAGCGATTTGCTTTGAGGTTTAATCTTAGCAGAAACTGGAAACGTTTCTAAAATGTGCAAAGGAGAAAAATATGGCTACGTCAATAGCTAAAACGTCACTCTGGTCTAAGATAAGCAAGTACAAAATGCTCTATCTCATGCTGATTCCAGGACTTTTAATGACAATCATTTTCAAATACGTTCCGATGTATGGTGTTTTGATCGCATTTAAGGATTATAACCCATTGAGAGGTATTTTAGGAAGTGAGTGGGTAGGGTTTGAAGAGTTCCGCAAATTCTTATCAGCACCCAATCTTGGCATTTTATTAGGAAATACACTGAAACTTTCAATTTATGGACTTTTGTGGGGATTCTTCCCACCGATTATCTTATCCATTATGTTAAACCAATTGATGAGTGACCGTGTGAAGAAGAAACTACAGCTTATCTTGTATGCTCCTAACTTTATTTCACTAGTTGTCATCGTTGGTATGGTCTTTCTATTCTTCTCAATTGAAGGACCAGTAAACAGTTTCCTAGGATTATTTGGCATTAAAGCTAATTTCTTGACCAACCCAGATTATTTTAGATCCTTATACATTGCCAGTGGTATTTGGCAAGGCATGGGATGGGCGTCGACCTTATATACCGCAACCCTTGTCAATGTTGACCCAGCTTTGATTGAAGCCTCTAAACTTGATGGCGCGAATATTCTTCAAAGGATTCGCCATATTGACTTACCAGCGCTCAAACCTGTAATGGTCATCCAGTTTATCTTGGCTGCTGGTAATATCATGAGTGTAGGCTATGAAAAAGCATTTCTAATGCAAACATCCCTTAACTTAACAGCTTCAGAAATCATCTCAACCTATGTCTATAAGCAAGGTTTGGTTTCTGGGAATTACTCTTACTCTACTGCAGTTGGGCTATTCAATACTATCATTAATGTCATTCTTTTAATCATAGTAAATAAGATTGTCCAAAGGATTAATAATGGTGAAGGGTTATAAGGAGGACATATGAACGCACATCTTCAAACAGATTTCGATAGACGTATTTTGTGGATTAATAGAATCCTACTAGGTTTAATTGTTTTAATGACATTCGTTCCGCTCGTGTATATCTTATTGGCTTCATTTATCGAGCCATCGGCTCTATTATCAAAAGGCATTAGCCTTAACCCAGATGACTGGACAGTTGAAGGGTATAAACGTGTTTTTTCGGATTCTTCTATCCTAAGAGGCTTTCTCAATTCATTCCTCTACTCTACGGTTTACGCTTTGATTACGGTTGCTTTGTCCATGTTAACAGCTTATCCCTTGTCAAAGAAAGATCTTCCAGGACGTCAATGGATTAACGGGTTCTTAATCTTCACCATGTTTTTTGGTGGTGGATTAGTTCCGACCTATCTCTTAGTTAAGAATCTTGGCATGCTAAATTCCATCTGGGCTATTGTTTTACCAGGAGCCATCAATGTCTGGAATATCATTCTAGCGAGAACCTATTTCCAAGGCCTTCCTGAAGAACTCGTTGAATCGGCGAAACTGGACGGAGCTAATGATTTTCAAATTTTCTTGAAAATCATGCTACCATTAGCCAAGCCGATTATGTTTGTCCTCTTTCTTTATGCCTTTGTTGGCCAGTGGAACTCCTACTTTGATGCAATGATCTATCTCAAAGATCCAAATTTGGAACCATTACAATTAGTTCTCAGAAAGATTTTGATTCAAAATACACCAGAACAAAATATGGTTGGTGGTCAAGCTGCTATGGCTGAAATGAAGCGAATTGCAGAAATGATTAAGTATGCGACAATCGTTATCTCCAGTGCACCGCTCCTGATCATGTACCCATTCTTCCAGAAATACTTTGATAAAGGTGTTATGGTTGGATCCCTCAAAGGATAAAGCTTCGATAGGACATAGTCCAAGTTATTTACTTCATTTAATAAATTAAAAAATATTTAGGAGGTTTTCAAATGAAAACATGGAAAAAACTTGCCGGATTTGGTTTAACAACCCTCTCTGCAATCACTCTTGCTGCATGTGGTAACTCTGGTGGTGGAGCATCATCACCAGACTACGAACTCAGTAATGTCACCTTCCCATTGGAAGAACAGGTCAGCTTAAAAATCACGACAGGGAGTTCAACATTAGCCCCACAAGATCCTAATGATAAGCTGATTTATAAGCGTTTGGAAGAAAAAACAAACCTCCATATCGACTGGACAAACTATACTAGCGACTATGCTGAAAAACGTAACCTAGACATTTCTTCAGGCGATCTTCCTGATGTGTTTTGGAATGCAGGAGCCTCAGATGTTGAATTGATTAATTGGGCAGACGACGGCGTTATTATTCCAATCGAAGACCTAATTGAAGAGTATATGCCAAACCTTAAAAAAGTTTTGGATGATAATCCGGAATACAAGGCGATGCTGACAGCGCCAGATGGACATATTTACTCACTTCCATGGATCGAGGAGCTTGGTTCCGATAAAGAGTCCATCCATAGTGTGAATGACATGGCTTGGATCAACACCGAATGGCTTGATAAGCTAGGCCTTGAAATGCCTCAGACGACGGATGAGCTCATCACTGTTCTAAAAGCATTTAAAGAAAAAGATCCTAACGGAAATGGTCAGGCTGATGAAATTCCAATGTCTTTCATTAACAATGGAGGTAATGAAGATTTCAAATTGCTCTTTGGTGCATTTGGTATCGGTGATAATGATGACCATATTGTTGTAGGAAATGATGGTGTGGTAGACTTTACGGCGGATAACGAAGACTATAAAGAAGGTGTTGCCTTCATGCGCCAGCTGCAGGAAGAAGGCTTGCTCGACCCTGAAGCATTCGAGCAGGATTGGAATACCTACATTGCTAAAGGTAATGAACAGCGATACGGTGTTTATTTCACTTGGGACTCTAACAACGTTTCAGGAAGTGAGAACTACGATGTCCTACCTGTCTTAGAAGGACCGGATGGTCAAAAGAATGTGACTCGTACCAATAATATTGGTTTCTCACGCGATCGTATCATCATCACCAGTGCCAATAAAAACTTGGAATTGACAGCTCGTTGGTTGGATCTTATGTATGAGCCACTTCAATCTGTTCAAAACAACTGGGGAACCTATGGTGATGAAGAACAACAAAATATCTTTGAATTTGATGAAGCAAACAACATGCTTAAACACTTGCCATTAGAAGGTACAGCTCCAAGTGAACTTCGTCAAAAAACAGAAGTTGGCGGAGGTCTTGCTATCCTCGATGAATACTATGGCACCGTAACAACAATGCCAGATGACGCTAAATGGCGTTTGGATCTGTTAGAAGAAAATTATGTCCCTTATATGTCTAATGATAATATCTATCCAAGAGTCTTTATGGATCCAGAGGATTTGGAAAAAATTGATCTGATTTCTGCCGACCTGATGGATTATGTTAACCGTAAACGGTCTGAATGGATTGTTAACGGTGGTGTCGAAGAAGAATGGGATACATACATCCAAGAGTTAGAACGCTTCAAACTTTCTGAATTTGTAGCGATTAAGCAGAAGTATTATGACTCTTATAATACTGAAAAATAGGAGAACACATGGTTGAAGAACGATTTACTTTGCAACGAGCTCAAGATTATATTTCCAAATCTATCGGAAACGTTAATGATCAGTTTAAGCCCGAAAAACACTTAACAGCTCCTGTGGGATGGATTAACGATCCAAATGGTTTCGTTTACTTCCGTGGAGAGTACCATCTCTTTTATCAATACTATCCCTATGATTCTTCATGGGGGCCCATGCATTGGGGGCATGTCAAATCAACTGATTTATTGCACTGGGAGCAGTTGCCTGTAGCTCTTGCTCCTGACATGGCTTATGATAAAGATGGGTGTTTCTCAGGCAGTGCAATTGTCAAAGATGATCGTTTGTGGCTGATGTATACTGGTCATATTGTTGAAGAGGACGGTTCGATTCGTCAGGTGCAAAACATGGCTGTTTCAGAGGATGGTATTTCTTTTACAAAATTAACCTCTAATCCTGTGATGACTGGTGATAGTATTCCGGAAATTAGCTCAGTTGACTTTCGAGATCCAAAACTATTTGAAAAAGACGGTCACTTTTATGCAGTTGTTGCTGCAAAGCATGTCGATCAGGTTGGCTGTATTGTTTTGCTAGGTTCAACTGACTTAGAGAATTGGTCCTTCGAATCGATCTTTTTGAAAGGAACGACAGATCAAGGGATTATGTGGGAATGTCCAGATTACTTCAATTTGAAGGGTCAAGATTGCTTAATCATGTCCCCTATGAAATTCCCACAGTCTGGCCAAGATTTTCAAAATCTTAATTCCAACATTATCTGTTTTGGTCATGTAGATTGGTCAACAAAAACATTTGTGCTCGAAAAAATAGACGAGATTGACCATGGTCATGACTTCTATGCAGCCCAATCCCTCGAAGACGATCAAGGGCGTCGCATTATGATTGCTTGGATGCAAGCCTGGGGGAGAAAAATCCCAACACAAGACCTCAACCATAACTGGGCAGGCATGATGACTTTAGCGCGGGAGTTGACAATTGTTGATGGACAATTAGTCCAAACACCATTTTTACCAGGTAAAGGTAGGAATACTGTCGAATTAAGCCAGGGCGACTTATGGGAAGAAGAGTTGAAGTCACCGTCAAGATTGGATCTGATTTCTGAAGAACATGCGAGTTGGACTCTGACTATTGGAGGACCTGATGATTACATTAGGTTATCGTTAGAAAACAATCAATTGACCCTTGATCGGAGCGGACTAGCGAATCAGCTAGGTGGTGAGGAAACAAGTCCTCTCCTAAAACGTTATGTTCAGTTGCCAAATGGTGTCAATGAGCTAACACTATTTATCGACAAGTCTGCATTTGAAGTTTTTGCTAATAAAGGTAAAATTAGCATGACATCAACCTTCTATGCTAAAGCAAACACAGCCAAACTGACTGTTCAAACAGGAATCAGCAGGCTACAATATTAATCTCAAGAAGAGGCTGGGCAAAAAGTCTCTAAAAATAGAAAATGGCATGAGGCTGTGTTTTGCACAGCCTCTTCTTTTCGGCAGTCTGTTCTAGCCCCTATAAATCAATTGCACTTGGTTTGTGATGAGTTGGGCGATTTCAGAAATGGGGTCAGTCATGCCTTTTTTGACCCAAAGGAGGAAGACTGAGACGATGCTGGCGATAAACATCTCGTACTCATAGTCTGACTTATACTGTAGCGGTGTGATCTGATCATCTTGGTCAAGGTCCTTGGCGTAGTGGAAGAATTGTTCCATGATTTCTTTTAATAAATCAGAAAGAAAGGTGGTCTGGTTAGACATGACCAGGGCTCGGACAAAAACATGATCTTCTTTTAAATACTCAAGGGTTTGTGAAATGGTCTGAAATAAGGCATCGTTCTTGCCTTTAAGAATGGAATCTTTGAGGAGAGCAGTGGTTAAGATGGCCATGAGTTGGTCAATCATATCCGCGACCAGTCGGTCTCTCAAATCGTATTTATCTACATAATGGTGGTAAAAGGTGCTGCGATTGATCGCAGCCTTTTCAATAATATCACTAACGGTTAAGCGGTCAAATCCTTTGTCTAAGAGGAGTTCTGAAAAGGCTTGTTTAATCTTAGATTTGGTTTTTGTTTGTCGTTTCATGCGGGAACTCCTTATTTCAACACTCTGTTGAAAATTGTCTGTTGAGTTTTAGTTTTGAAGATTATATAATATTTTTAGGATGAAAGCAATACTGAAAGGAATGGGAAAATGGCTTATATTGAAGTGAAAAATCTGAGCAAAGGATTTCAGGTAGGCGAAACTAAAATCATGGCTAATCAAGACCTTAATTTTGAGATAGAAAAAGGCGAGCTGGTCATGATTCTGGGCGCATCAGGTGCTGGAAAATCGACCCTGCTAAATATTTTAGGAGGCATGGATACATGCGATACTGGTCAGGTCATCATCGATGGCCAAGACATTGCGCAGTACAATTCCCGTCAGCGGACGGATTACCGCAGGGATGATGTCGGATTTGTCTTTCAGTTTTACAATCTAGTCGGTAATCTGACGGCTAAGGAAAATGTGGAGCTAGCGTCTGAAATCGTCAAGGATGCCCTTGACCCTGAAGAAACTTTAAAAGAAGTAGGGCTAGGTCACCGTTTGAACAACTTTCCGGCCCAGTTGTCTGGTGGTGAGCAGCAGCGGGTTTCCATTGCCCGTGCTGTTGCGAAAAACCCTAAGATCTTGCTCTGTGATGAACCAACTGGAGCTCTCGACTATGAGACAGGTAAGCAAGTGCTGAAAATATTGCAGGACATGGCTCGCGAAAAAGGCGCCACGGTGATTATTGTGACGCATAATTCGGCCCTGGTGCCGATTGCAGATCGGGTTATCCACATGCGTGACGCCAAAGTCAAGGACCACTACCTTAACCAAGAACCGCAAGATATTGCGACCTTGGAATATTAGGAGGTATCTGATGGGAAATAGGATTTATTGGCGAGACATTTGGCGCTCGATTCGTAAGACCAAGGCTCGTTTTTTCTCCATTGTCAGCCTGATGGCTCTGGGATCATTTGCCTTAGTCGGGCTTAAAGTCGCTGGCCCTAACCTAGAGCAAACGGGTGCGGCCTTTTTAGACAAGCATCTGGTCGCGGATCTCGTGGTGATGGCGGACTTTGGCTTAGGGGAGCATGATCAGGACGAGTTAAAAAGCCTTGACAAGGCGACGGTCAGCTTTGGCTATTTGCAGGATGTTTTGGTCAAGGATCAAGAAGCGTCTTTGCGTGTCTTTTCTTTAGATAAGACCTTGTCGCAACCAGTCTTAGTTGAAGGCCATCTGCCTAAAACGGACCAAGAGATTGCTTTATCTGCCAACCTAGTAAAAGACTATGAGCTGGGGGATACCATTACCTTTGAATCAGACGACGATGGGACCCTAACAGCTGACACTTATACTGTATCAGGGTTTATCAAGGCTAGTGATATTTGGTCAGAAACCAGCTTTGGGGCCAGTCAAAAAGGGTCTGGCGAGTTAGACGGGTACGCTGTGGCTGACGAATCAGCTTTTGATGCTGAGGTTTATAGTGTAGCCCGATTGCGTTTTGAAGATTTAGGACAGCTCAACCCCTTTGGTAGCAGTTATCAGAAGGGCTTAGCACAAGAGGAATCTGCTCTGGAAGACCTTTTGTCTGATAACGGTATGGAGCGGTTAAAGGAAATCAAAGAAGAACCTGAGGCAGAGATTGCTAAGGGGCAAAAAGAATTAAATGATCTTAAAGAACAACTAGACAATCAAACAAAAGTCTTGAAGGCTTTAGGACGAAGTGTGTCAGATGTACCTGAACTGGTCAAGCTCCAAGAGACCTTGACAACAGAGCAAGCCAAATTGGACGACGCCCAAGAAGAATTGGACGACTTAAAGGAGCCGACCTATCGGGTTTCTAACCGCCGGACCATGCCAGGAGGTCAGGGCTATCAGACCTATGGGTCCTCGGCAGCCTCCATTTCTCAGGTGGGCAATGTCTTTCCTGTGGTTCTTTATTTTGTGGCAGCCCTTGTCACCTTCACGACAATGACGCGTTTTGTAGATGAGGAGCGGACCAATGCAGGGATTTTTAAAGCCCTTGGCTACAGCCGCAAAGCCATCCGTCGAAAATTTATCATTTATGGCTTAGTGACAGGGACTGTCGGAACCCTTCTTGGAACTCTGGGGGGCCAATTTATCCTAGCTCCCATGATTTCAAGTATCATCTCAACCGGCACAGTCATCGGGAAAGCAACCCTCTTTAGCTATCCTATCTATTACGTCTTATCTCTTATTTTATCTTTGATTTCTGCTGTCTTACCAGCCTATTTGATTGCTAATAAAGGTTTGAAAGAGCAGACGGCTTATCTACTCCAGCCAAAACCACCGGTTAGGGGGGAAAAGATTTTACTGGAACGCCTTGGCTTTATCTGGAAACGGATGAGTTTTACGCATAAGGTAACAGCCCGTAATATCTTTCGTTACAAACAACGGATGTTCATGACCATCTTTGGAGTTGCCGGGTCCATTGCCCTCCTTTATGCTGGTTTAGGGATCCGGTCATCGCTCAGTGGGATTTCAGATACGCAGTTTGGACAGATTTTAACCTACGACATGCTAGTGGTTGAAAAAGAGGATGCCAGTGAAGCAGAACAAAAAGACCTGGACGACGCCCTAAATGGCTCAGACATTAAGGCCTATCTCCCAATTTATACTGATAGCTTGACCCATGTTTTTCCTGAGGTTGAAGACAAACAGAGTCTGACTCTGATGGTGACAGAAGGGCGTGATTTTGGGGAATTGCTCCATATGCGAGATGCAAAAACCAAAGAAGAGCATTCCTTATCTTCAGATGGTGTTGTTATTTCTGAGAAATTAGCCAAACTCTACGGCGCTAAAGCAGGCGACGAGATAAGCTTGACACGGGATGATCAGACGGTAACGGTTCCTGTGACGGGTGTGGTTCAACTTTTTACGGGGCATTTTGTCTTTATGTCAGCTCAAGCTTTTGAAGATGTTTTTGAAGAAAGCTATGCATCGGATGCCTATTTGATAGGGTTAAAAGCTAATGATGAACAAGCGATTAAGGAACATTCGGCGCAGTTTTTAGAGTTGTCAGCAGTTTCTGCAGTCTCTCAAAACCTATCTGTGGTCGAGCAGGTTAATCTGATTGTGGATTCCTTGGCTTCAACCATGATGTTATTGGTAGCTGTGTCGATTTTGCTTGCGATGGTGATTCTATATAATCTGACCAATATCAATGTGGCAGAGCGTATCAGAGAGTTATCAACGATTAAGGTTTTAGGCTTCCATAACAAGGAAGTGACGCTTTATATTTACCGAGAAACCATTGTCTTGACCTTGATTGGGATTGCTCTTGGGTTACTGTCAGGGCATTATCTGCACCTCTTTTTGATTGATATGATTGCACCAGACAGCATGATGTTTAACCCACAGGTGACACCGGAAGTTTGGGTAATTCCGATTGTGACGATTACCTTAATCTTGGCGGTTCTCGGTTGGTTGGTCAATCATCGCCTGAAAAAACTAGATATGTTAGAAGCTTTGAAGGCAAATGAATAAGGAAAGAAGGCTGGCACATCCCAACTTCAGATTGAAGACAAAGTCTCTTTTGAAACTTTCCTTAGCTGATAACGGACGGTAGCGACTCCCTTCGGGATTCCAAACCTAAATTTTGAGTCTTCTTCGCTTTTCTATTTCCAAGCTCAGACCTGACCGTCTTTTCTTATTTTTTGAAGACGGGCTAAAAAGGTTCACTGAACCTTTTTACTCCACTGGACTATTTCACCCCAAAACTTCCGAGTGCCTGAAACGCAATAGTTTCAGGCACTTTTATCACAGCGGAAAGTTTCGATAATTGCTCGCTCAGCTCGCAAAAATCAACTCTTTAAATCCTTGGTAGAACTTCGTAATGTCCTGTTGACAGAAAACTAGGGTTTGTCTACGTCCTCAGGCTAGGTCATCCCAGCTTTTTTGTCGCAAAAAAACCATTGGAATGACAGTAAATCTCTCTACTGTTTATGATCTTCATTTCTGGTGATATAGGTACCATAATATTGAATTTTTTTATGTCTGACCATTGCCTAATTTTTTTGAACGGGTATGTGTCCTGAATTGGGAGAATTGAATAAATAACATTAAGAGAACGTAAATACGTTCTCTTTTGTTTTGTTTAAGTATATACGGAGGAAGTTTTTTATGCATAAGAAATCAAAACAATTACGTGCTAAACAACGTCAATCAAGAAACCTGGTGATTACATCACTAATGAATCAAACAGGTTGGTCACGTGATAGGGTCGTAGCATCCATAAATGAGCTTGAAGATTTTAACATGATTAAATTTCCTAAACATGGTGGCATGATGCTTAAAGTTGGTGAGGTGAGATAGATGGCTTTCGGAAGAATTTCTTTAGAGCAAGCTTTGAATAGCGATAATTTTTATCAATTACCAAAGGTAATAATTGGTACTAGATATTATCGCAAATTAAAAGCTGAAGCAAAACTGATGTTTATGCTTTGTCGTGACCGTCTAAGTGCATCCCTCGATAGCACCCGCAAAGGGGATTTACGATTTGTAGATGATTTAGGTGATATCTTCATTTATTACTCTATTGAAGACCTGGCTGAAGACCTAGGTTGTGGTCGTGACAAAGTAATGAAACTAAAAAAAGAACTTATCAAATATGGTTTAATCGATGAGGTTAGACAGGGTTTGAATAAAGCAAATCGGATTTACGTTAAGAATGTAATAACAGATATTCAGATTCTTAATTTGGAGTTCGAAGATGCGGAAAAGCTTATAAATGCAGTAAATTCAACGGAAGTCGTAAAATCCGACTTCCAGAAGTCGCAAAATTCGACTTCAAAAAGTCGTAAAACTAGACTTCAAGAAGTCGCAAAATCCGACTCAACTTATACTAAAAGGAGTGAGATTAAAAAGAGTGAGATTAAATTAACTCTTTCTGAGGATGAGGAAGAAAAAAACCTAAATTCTCTTTCTAGAAAAGTTGATAAAGTAACTAAGTATGATAAAGACTATATTTGGGATTTGGTTCATGACCAACTCCTGAAAGAAAACTTATCACCTTCAGTTGCTGATTACGCTATGGTTCACTTTGATGACCGTTATCAATATGCGTTAGAAAATATGCGTTTTGCTCGTTCGTCAGAAATGATTGCTGAATATGTTTTTAATGGCATTATCGCAGAAGTCAATCAATCTATGCGAAAACAGCAAATAAAAGATATAGGGTAAAGGAACTGATACTCTTTTAAGCTCTTTGAAAAACTATAAGGGAGAATTTAAGAAATGACGATTAGAGAAAAAATCATCACAAGAATCGCTCAATTATCTAATGAAAATGAAAGCCTATCAAGTTTGGCTCAAAATCAGCTTGACCTTTTAGACCAAACAGGAGCTGAAAAGGAACATTATCTAGCATTTTGGGAAGATATTAAGTTTTAAACTCTTGACCTGAGCAAGTCATAAAACTACTCTATGACCTTTGAAAATTGAATACCCCCTCTGCCCTGATACAGCGTGACTATGAGATACAAAATTGGGGGCGGAGTGTAAAGCGAGTTCTCTCGCCTCAGTCACACATTGCATTGACGCAGGTTTGCCGTTTTCACCTTAAACGGTGCGTATGAAATACGGATATAATCAAAAGAAGGTTATACAGCATGGGTGTAAATTAACCTAAATTTATTCGAGAAGGAGAAAAGAATGAATAAATTTAAAGACTTGGCAAACAATGAGGTTTGCATTAGAGATTTAAAACAATTAGGACGTGAAGGTGGTGCTTCAGCCTATCTTGATTCAGGTGAAGTCATGGTATTGAAACCAAAGTATGGAACGGTATCAAGAAAAGGATATGTAGCAGGAAAACCTATGCTAGTTGAGTTAAAAATGGAGTACAAAACTATCTTTTCAGCAATTCGCACAATCGAAAGAAATGGGATATTGATTGCAAGAAGGGAGCGTTTTGGTTTGACCAATGTTTTAAGATTGACTGGTACAGGCTATCACCGCACTAGAAAAGATAAATCGGGAGGTAGTACATGACGGATTGGCAAAGAGAAAATGGTTGGCAAGACCAACAAAACAACAATAAGTCAAGCCGTCATCCAACAAAAGACAATCATGAGCCAATCCGTTTCAAATTGGTTAAGCACATTGCAACATTATCCACAGCGAAGACGGGATGGAAAAAAGAGCTCAATGTTATTTCATGGAATGATGCTGAGCCTAAATATGACATTAGGTCATGGAAAGATGACCGTTCACGAGTAGGAAAAGGTGTTACACTTTTTGAGGATGAAATGAAAGTCCTTAAAGAAGCTGTATCAGGCTTGAAACTAGATGAGAAGTGAAGGAGAAAAAATGAAATCAACATTATTAAAAAAAGTGATTAAAACTAGCCTTATGCTCACACTTGCTGGAACATTAGGAACAGTTGGGGGGCTCTTCTAAAGGGGGAAATTGCACCAGTTAAGGTGGAAGCATCAATGTATCACGGAGACCGTCGCCTGGTGGCTACCTGGAATCAATCTTTAGGTGGTTATTGGTGGCGAAAGGTCTATAAGTATTCAGATGGTTCAGTAGGATATGGACCAAAATTCTATTACTATGGTTGGTTTGGATAAGTCAAAAAAATCACCATTATATTAAATTTTTAAAAAAGAAAGAGGATAAAAAATTATGGCAACTGCAATTAAAGTATTTCAAATCGTTCAAATCGTAGTCAGTGTTACAGGACTTGTATGGGTACTGACAGGGATGCTTGACTTTTTTGGAGGTCGTAACAATAATGATTCAATGCGCCAAGAAAAAGGTGGGAATTCAATGATTAACGGTGGTGCGGTCGGTATTATTGGAGCTTCAGTTTGTCAAGCAATCATTACTTTGCTTGGTACTATTAACTAAGTCTCGAAAGGAGCTAGAGTGATGGATAATATCACAAATTCTCTAGCTGAATATAGTTCAACAGTCAATCAGTATGCAGATAAAATCAATAACGCTTTATTACCTGTCGCATCAATCTTGATTCTGACTTTCTTCTTAGTTGATATTTTATCCTGGAATAGAAGATTGGGACAAGAGGGCGGAGGTTTGACAGTTCAGCTGTGGATGGAAATAGCCTTGGGATATGTCATTGCATTTATCTTGGTTTACAATATCTCAGAAATTTTTGATTTTATTGTATTCGTCTTTAACAGGGGAATTGCCCTTGTTTCTAGTGTTTTACCAAATAAGGATTTTAAAGTTGATGTTGATACGTCAGGTATTAGTGGTTGGATATTCAAACAAGTTGTTGGGATAGTTGCCAAAGTCGTTGATTTTGTTGGAAACATTAGCACTAAAATACTTGTCTTCATGAGATTTTTCCAAATGTATATTTTGAAGGCAGTCTCTCCTCTGATAGTAGCATTTTTTATGTCAGAAAAGACAAGAACCGTTGCAATCAATTTCTTAAAGCATTTCTCAGCTTATGCTTTTCAGGGATTGCTACTCGTTATTATTGCAAAACTCTATCCTGCTTTGATTATTGACGATATGTTCAAAGCAGGAAGTGGAGACTGGGTAACGGCTTTTGCTTCAATCGGTAAAGGGATAGTTTATATTATTTGTCTATTTGGTAGCCAACGTTTGGCAAAAACACTCTTAAACGCCATGTAAAATCAAGTGAAATTTGGTAAAATAGAATGATAGGAGGTGAGGACATGTCAGAAAGTAAATACCACTTTAAACGTGAAGGAAATCATTTTAAAGTTACTTCTGCTAGAGAAGTGACTACTCAATCTACTCAAAATGAAACACTAGTACCTAAACTGGCTAAACGCTCTATTTGGTCTAGAATTAACTCATTCTTTGGGATTGTTTTTTCAGGAATTATAATGATTTTTGGTTTTCTGATTGCAACTCCGTTTTTTATCCTATCAGTCTTGATAAACTGGATTAAATTTTCAATAGGATTTGCTATTTTTTGGACTATAATCTATATTGTTTATGATTCTATTATTCTTAATAATACGTCCCTTGGCGTGCAACCATTCAATAATAAGGTCATTTTAACAATTATGGCACTAGGTCTTGTAGCTTCAGTTTTTTTGACTATTGCTGAAGCCAAAGACTAGAGAAGATTATAAATGTTGAACAAACACTTTGCTAAGCAAGGTGTTTTTTAATTTAGCTAGAAAGAGGTTGTATGAATAAATTAGGAAGTGAGTTCCTGAAAGAGTTTGACAACTATGAAAGACCAGTAGCTTTTGGACTAACTAAACGCTTACTGGTTTTATTTTTGGGAGTCGGGATTGTGGTTACTTTAACGATTGCGATTTCTCTGATGGGACTCTCAGATATTTTTATGTATCTTGTGACACTTATTATTGCCCCTCCCTTTATAATTTACGGGTTGGGTTTTGATGAAGCAGTCAAAGACAAAGTTATGTTTAATCTAAAAGTTCAAAAGAGAGCTTTTATCACAGAATTTGAGGAAGGAGAGGAGTTCACAAAAGATGATTTTAAATCTTGGAAGAAAGTCAAAGAAGTTGACGAAGGCTGAAAAGGAACGTAAGGCACGTCTGAAACGCTCTTTGAAGGCTTCAACTCAAAATACAATTAAATACAACAGTCTTTTTGAAAATGGACTGATGCATATTGCAAAAAATGAATGGTCTCGGACGTATCGCTTGGGTGATGTTGCTTATATATCCGCTAACCAGGATGAAAAGATTGACGTGATTGATACCCACGCTGAAGCACTCAATTCATTAGATGCAGGCACTACTTACCAACTCTTGGTTATTAACCGAAGAATTGAAGATAACGCTATTGACCAAATCAAATATGAAGAAGTTGATGACGGTTTTGATAATTTTCGTAGGGAATATAATGAAATCATTGAGTCCCGTTTCTCAAGTGACTCAAAAAATTTCCAGGTTGAGAAATTTGTTACATTGAAGACTGAAGCGTATAACAGAGGGCAAGCTGATGCTAACCTTAGTGAACTTGGAAATTCACTTGAGAATCAATATTCTCAGATGGATATTTCCTTTGAGGAAATGGATGGGAAAGAACGTCTTGATGTGTTTTCTGAGTTACTTCTTGGTAAGCGTAAGCTTCCTTATACCTTTAAAGATATTGCTTTATCAGAATTGCACACAAAAGATTTTATTGCACCAAGCAGGCTTCATTTCTTAGAGAATCGCTTTAGAATAAATGAAGGGGTAGCAAAAGTTATGTATGCACGTAACTATCCAACGTTCCTGACTGACCGCATGATAAAAAATCTAACTGATATTGGGGTTGAGTTGGCAATTACGGTTCAGGCTGAACCGTATGAACCTTCAGGATTTATGAAGAAAATAAACAACACTGATACAACTATTAAGGCTGAAATGGTTAAGGCTCAACGTTCAGGTGCTCAAGAAGGAGTTGACCAAGAATTGGCGGTCAGCGGTCGAGCACGTGAAATTTCAGAATCTACAAGACGGTGGAAAGAAGAGATTGATGACAATGACCAAAAAGCCTTTTCAGGACTGATTGCAGTGTATTTCAAAGCAAATAATGAAGACGAACTTGCAAGCATTACTGACAAGATTCAGACAGCTTCTCGTAAAGTTGGTGTTGACTTTCAGGAGTGTTACTACTACCAGGAAGAAGGACTCAATACTATCCTTCCTATTGGTCATACATTCTTAAATGTAAAACGTCGCTTTATCCGTGATATGACTACGTCTAACCTTGCAACACAAGTTCCTTTTACAAATGTTGACCTCAAGTCAGAAAGCGAACGGGCGCTCTATTATGGTCAAAATCAATTGTCAAATAACGTTATCACAGTTGACCGTAAGGCTGACCTAAATACTGGTTCAGGTGTGGTACTTGGTTCTTCAGGTTCGGGTAAATCTGTTACAGTTAAGACTATGGAAATCATTCCAACTTATCTTAAAAACCCTGAAGACCGTATCATTATTGTTGACCCTGAAGATGAGTATTCAGATATAGGTCGAGAATTTGGAGCGCAGTTGGTTGATATTTTCATAGGCTCAAAATCACATTTAAACCTGATGGATTTGCCTGATGTTAGTCAATTGAAAGATGGGGATGATGACCCTATTGGGGATAAATCAAACTTGCTCATGGGTCTGTTCGAGTCTATCCTTGATGAAGTTGGGGACGTTCAATATACCATCATTGACCGTGTCACCCGTGAGACCTACAAGCGCTTTGCAGGTAGTAATAAGACCCCAACCCTTAAAGATTGGCATGACATTTTGGAAGAACAGCCTGAACCTGAAGCCCAGGAGCTAGCGCTTAAATCAGAAATCTATGCTAAAGGGTCGCAAAATATCTTTGCACATGAGACTAATGTTGATATAACTGACCGTTTCGTAGTCTTTAATTTGAAACGTCTATCAGGGAAACTCAAGCCGTTTGCTATGATGGTTATTCAAGATTACATTTGGAATCAGGTTGTTGCTTCTCAAGGGAAGTTGACAACTCGGATCTATTTTGACGAGGTTCAACTTTTCTTCAAGGAAGAAGCACAGGCTATCTTCTTTACTGAACTATATTCAAGGGTTCGTAAATATGGAGCGATTGCCACAGCGATTACACAAAATATTGAAACTTTGATGAACAAGGAAGAAGGACGTAAGTTAGTTTCAAATAGTGAATTCATGATTCTCTTGAAGCATAAGAAGTCTGACTTAGTAGCTCTATCAAAAGCTATTACATTAACTCCAACTCTTACCAGGTATATTGAAAAACCAAAAGCAAAAGGAACTGGTCTAATTGTTGCAGGTCAGGTTGTTGTACCTTTTGAAAATCCTATACCTAGTCATACAAGGCTTTATGAACTTGTAACCACAGATGCTTAGGAGGTGTTACGTTGTCAAGAAAGACAAGACAAGACCTCCGAGATGCCAAGCGTGACTATAAGGAAGCCAGTTCTAACCTCTCGACAACGAAAAATAGCTATAAGCTAGCTGAAAAGAGGGAATCTCGGATTCTTAAACCCAAGACAGATGCTGAAAAGCGTTACTTGGGGCAGAAACAAAAGGTAAGACGGAAGGTCGCTAGCAAAGAGATTGAAACGCTCAAAGAGCGTAAACAGACCACTAAAACAAAGAAACGCCAAGCCATCCAACGTAACGGTGGAACTGGTGTTCAAAAGCTCAGAAAGGTTGCTCATTATCAAGCTTCTCATTTTGTTGATTCTGCTTTTCAAGATAATGACGTTCTTGAAGATATTGCTTCAGCACGCCAAAATATCAGGCGTACGCACGCTGAAATCAGACAAGCTAAGAAGATTGGTAATTATACTGTAAAAGTTGGTAAAGGAGCAACCAGGGGCGTTTATGGAGCGGGAAACCGCACCTATAACCTTGCCCGTGGTCGTGGGTTTACCAGGACTCCCGCTTCTAATCGATGGGAAACAAAAGTCAAAAACAAGTATCAGCGGTTGCGTGCAAGATTAAGAGTATCAAAAGCTGGAAAGACCGCCAACACTACTAAGAAAGTTGCAAGTACCGTCAGCAAACCTATCCTGACCGTTTTAAAAAATCCACTTTCCTCTAAAGCCTATCTAATTATGTTTTTGGGTTTCCTGGTACTAGCTCTTCTAGGAGTAATCACAGGTGGTGGAAGTTCAACTGTCTCTCAAAATGAATTTGACCTGACAGATTCCTGGACTTACCTTTCTAAGATTGACCGTGAAAAATCAAATGACAAAGTGGACTACTGGACAAATATTGATGAAATCATGATGTTCATGGGATATAAGCATGAAGACTTTACTCTTAATAGCAATTATGATTCCAAAGATAAGAAGTGGTATCAATTCAAACATTCTTATAAGGAACTTTTGTCTGACCTTTGGAAAGAATTAAACGGTGACAAAGACAATCTGAAGACTATGTCTGATATTTATACGTCCACTGATAATAAGTATCTCAAACTAAGCAAGGATGAGATTAAGGACTATGATGAAATATTGGAACAAGCAAAAGAAGTTGGCTATTATGTGACCTATAATGACCTGGACAATCCTTTTAATAATAAGGTTGATGATGAGAAGTTAGACCCTATCCGTATTGATAAGCGTTTTGGGTATGTTTCAAAAACCAAGATGTATAACGGGTCAATTCTACAAGCGAACCAAGGAGACAAGCTATATGCTGTCATGAGCGGTAAGGTTACAATCAAGGGAAAAGATGTCATTATTAAGACCAGTTCCGCTGAGTTCACTTATAAAAAGGTGGCACGTCTTCGAGTTAAAAACGGGGATAGGGTCAAGGCAGGTGATGAGATTGGCGAGGTCAGCGAGTCATCAGGTCAAGAGGTTTATTATAAGAAACTTAAGAACAAGAAAAAGAAGCAATGGGCTTGGGTCAACGTTGGTTTCTATCTTCCAAAAGTAGAATACAATCAAACAACATCAGTTATTTCAGATATGGATATTGATGGGGATATTGGTAAAAAAATTACTAGTATATATAACTACTTAAAGAAGAAAGACGGTAAAATCACTATCAACGGTGTTTCAGCTATGTTAGGGAATTTTTGGACAGAATCATCTATTACCGCTAAACGTGCTGAAGGAGATTATTTAAGCCCTCCTGTTGGTGCTTCTGCTAACTCTTGGGATGACCCAGCTTGGTTGTCGATAAACGGTCCAACTATCTATAATGGTCGTTATCCAAATATTTTGCGAAGAGGTTTAGGGTTAGGACAATGGACTGACACAGCAGATGGTTCAACACGTCATACTGCTCTGTTAAATTATGCAAAATCAAAGGGCAAAAAGTGGTATGACCTGGAACTTCAGTTAGATTTTATGTGGGAAGGTGACAGTCCTTACTATATTCAAACTCTTAAAGATATTCTTCATTCTAGTGATGATGTTGATACGTTGACGACTAAGTTTTTGGTCTATTGGGAAGGTAACTCAGGAGATAAGTTAAAAGAACGTCAAAACAATGCTAGACAAGTTGAGCAATACTTGAAAAATCCAACGGCTGGCAATTCTAGGGGTGGCAGTCCTGTGCTTCAAAGCTCGTGGGATTTCCCGCCCGAATATGCTTCAAAAATCAAAAGCTATCCTTCTTCAGCAACAGTTACAAGGTCTCTTCAAGGAAATTATTATCCAGTAGGGCAATGTACCTGGTATGTTGCTAACAGACTTATTGAAGCAGGTCATGGAGCAAGTGCATTGTCATCAAATAATGGAAATGGTCAAGATTGGGTCAGAAATCTAGTAGCTAAAGGATGGAAATTTAGTAATACACCTGTGGCGGGCGCAGTAGTATCAGTAGCAGGAGGATTTGGAAATACGATTCCTGCTTATGGTCACGTTGCCTATGTCGAGTATGTAAATCCTGATGGTTCATTTCTTATCTCAGAATGTAACGTTAGTGGCGTTCAGAATAAAATCCATTGGGCAGTGTGGACAAATCAAACATACTATACATTTGCCATTCCACCAAAATAAAATAGAAAGATTGGAAAAATATGTTAGATGAAACAAAAATCAGGTATTTAAAAATGATTGGGTACTTTCTTTTAGTTGTTATTGCAGTATTCATTGGTGTAGGTATTGGTCAGACTTCTTCAGGAAAAACTACCAAGACTGATGAAATTGAAATAAATCAAAGTATGAAAGAAGAAGAACTCACACAGGATAAGGTGGAAGAATTTCTTATCAACTATTTCACCAAGAAAGACCTGGGTGAGAATCGTAAACGTTATAAGGAATTTATGACTGATGCTCTTTACAATCAGGAGGTTGCTAAAGAAGATGAACCCGTTAGTCAGACTTATAAAGGATTTGTGGTTGATTTTATTTATAAATCCTCTGAAATATATATCAACCAAGAAAAGTTATCTGTTATAACACAGGTGAATTATGTTAATACCTTACTTGACGAAAAAAAGAACTATGACACGGCTCAAAAGGATGTCATGAATAAGCTCACGCTTCGCCTGACTTATGTAAATGATAATGGTACGCTCAAGGTGAATAATATTGAGTCCATTATTCTTACTGACCAAACAGGTGATTATGGAATCTTGGATAACACTACCTCGTCTGAAGAAGAAGTTTCAGAAGTTGAAGCATCTTCTGAGGAAGAAGAAACAACAGAAAATGTGGAGGCAAGCTCTGAAGAAGTCGCCTCTTAACTAGCTACCGAAAAGGAGAAAAAGAATGGTTACTAGAAAATCACAATCAGAAACACTAAAAGCTAAAATCACCAAATTAGACACTGAACTTGGCAAGGTCAAAGACCAAAAATCTCAATTAGCCAATAAAGAAAAAGAGCTGAATAGACAGCTAAAAACTCTGAAGGCTGATTATATTGTCGCTTTGATGGCAGAATCAGGTAAATCAATTGAAGACCTTGAACTCTTTGCTAAAACTGAGGCAGTTACTGAGAATGGTGGTGACGGTCATGTATCGGATTACTAATATTCAGTCACGTCAACAAGAAACTTGTCCTAACCGAGATGAACTGTTATCAATTATCAACGAAAAATCCGTTTGGGCTGAAGATAGGCATGAGTCTTTCACTCTTCAGCTTGAACAAGTTGCTGAAGATGGTTCGCTCCTGGACAATATGACTCTTACCCTTCCCCTTCAGGAAATTGTAGAAGAAGCCCTTTCCAACTTCGGATTGAAGCGTGAGAAAAAAGGCTTCTCTTTGCTTCAGCGTAAGCCACAGGCGAGCGTTTCCGCAGAAGAGGTCACACAAAAAACTGAAGATGAGCTTGTAGAGCCAATCTCAGCACCTCAGATTGAGAAGGAAGAATCACCTGCTCCTAAAAAAGACCTGGTTAAGCCCACTGAGAAACCTAAAAAAGAAAAGAAGGCTCAAAAGGGTTCAAAACCAAAACAAGCAGTAGCACCAAAAGAACCAAAAACTCAAAAAGCTCCAGGAGGAAACATCCTCACAAGTGGGCTGATTTGGAAGTTGCTCACTTTGGGGATTTTAGGAATGTTGGTATTCGGGTTTAGCCTGATACAAGCTCAAACCCAAAAAATTGAAAATATTGAAAATCGTTTGATGATTGAAGCTGACCAGGGTAAGGTTGAGGTAGTCGGCAGATTCTTCATTGCCAACTATTACTCAGGAAACTCAGACAATCTGTCAGACTTCTTGAGTAAGGACTTGAAGGCTGAAGGTGTAGAAGCTAAAAAAGCGACTCAGGTTCAATCATCCATCTATGAAACGGTGTCATCATCAAAAGATACTATCAAAGTAACTTTTGTCGTGACAACCAAGGGAGATGATGACAGCAACGTTAAGACCGTTCGTCTTACGCTTCCCTTCAAGGAAGATAAAAAATCCAAGTATGGCTATGTCCTGGTTGGTCAGCCAAAATTTTCAAGTTTTGCTGAATAAAATAGCTATAAAAATCACTATAAAAATAAACATAAATATATAGGAGTAATATCATGAAAAAATGGACAAAATTTATCACTTTAACATCAGTAGTAGTTCTTGCTTCAGCAAGTCCCTTGACAGCACTTGCAGATGAAAACATACCAGCAACTGCTGATGTTCCTGCGGTTTCTTCAGTACCTGAAGCACCATCAGATAGCTCTTCAGCTCCTTCAGATGATACTGTTATTCCAACTGTTCCTGAAACCTCAACTGAAGTACCAAGCACTCCTGAAGTCAATACTGTTGTGCCGACTGACCCTAATGTGACAGTTCCTTCAACAAGCGAACCTGTGGAAACTTCTCCTGCAACTGAAGTTACACCGCCATCAGCTGAAGAACCTTCTCAAACAACACCTGAAGAACCTTCTCAAACAACACCTGAAGAAAATTCATCAACTGAACCATCATCAACTGAAAAGCCTGAGCAGGATGCTGATGAAACAAGCGAATCAAAAACAAGCGAGCCAACTGAAAATACAGTGACAGTTCCAACTGTTGATGGTGGGTCTGCTACTGTAATTCCTGATGTTAATGTTCCAACTAACAATCCAAAAGTAACTGCTCAAACGGCAGTAAATGCAGGAGCTAGTCAAGTTGGGACAACTTCAACAGTAACAGGGCAGGTGGTTTCTAATGTCACCCCTTCAGCTCCTGTTTACACTGATACAGGCTATCAGATTGTTGATACAAAAAATAGTCAGGTAGTAGTGGTATATAGTGATGGGTCAACGGCTACCGTAGCTCCTGAAGTAGTTGGAGGAAAAGTCAATGAAGATAAGACCATTACTGTAACAGACCAATCAGGTTCAAAAAAGACCCTCCCACACACAGGAGAGGAGTCAGGCGTATTAGCAAGTATTGGAACAGCTATTTTTGCAGGGCTAGTGGCATATTTCCTCAAGAAAAGAACACTTAAAAGCAACTAACTTATAACAGCGGTAGGTTACAATCCTTACCGCTTTTATTTTTAGAAAAAGGAGGTAAAAATGGACCAAGAACGAGTTGGAATGAAGGTCGGTGAGGTTTACAAACTCACAGGGGAATTGATGCTTAAGGCTCTTTACTACGCTATGGAAAATGGCTATCAGTCAATGAAAAGCCACAGTGAAAATACTGTTTTCTCAGAAAAGACTAACTGGAATCAATTTATGGCAACTAAAGAGACCAAGCATTTTGAAACCTTTATGAATCATGAAGTCAATACAGAACGCCTGGAACAATACCTCAAGGGCTATGATGTTGGTTTTTCCATCAAGGATAATGGAAACGGGACAAGTACAATTGCTATTGATGCAAAAAATGTGAAGGCGCTTGAAGCAAGTTTCAAAGGTATAATCAATGATTTAACGAACCCTGAAAAGGCTGAAAAGCTGTCATATAACCTGGTTAAAAGTTCAAAAAACATGACCCTGAAGGAAAAGCTCACTTATTACAAGAAGCAGGTAAAGGCTGAGATTAAAGCTAAAGTTCCAACGCCTAAAAAGGCAATTGCTAAAGATGAAAAGGGGTTGTAGATGATTACTGAACAAAAACAGCGTAAATTTATACCTTATCTGATTGTAGGTTTGCTACTCTTTTATGCAATGCATTGGTTGGTTAAACTCTATGACCTAGCCCCTGCGACTGAAGGTGTTATCTTTTTTGATGAATCCCGTATCGACTGGATGTCAGCTAACTGGTCAAGCAAGTCTTTAATTGATTTTCAGTTTACTCAAACTAGTCTATATGGTGGGGGTATAGCATTTTTAATCGTCATGATGTTGTATTTAAGAGTCAACGACAAAGGTCGTTACCGTTACGGTGAGGAGTACGGTTCAGCTCGTTACGCCACGGTCAAAGAGCTAGCCTCTTTTCGGGATAAAGAGCCTGAAAATGATATGATATTCAGCCAAAATGGACGAATGGGGCTTTTCAACAAACGCCTTCCGTTCAATCGTCAACTTAATAAAAACACATTGACGGTTGGTCTCCCTGGTGATGGTAAAACCTTTACTTTCGTAAAACCAAACTTGATGCAGATGAACAGTTCATTTGTTATCACAGACCCTAAAGGGCTTCTAGTCCGTGAAACAGGGAAAATGCTTGAGGAGAATGGGTACAAAATTAAAGTCTTTGACCTGGTAAACCTGACCAATTCTAATCAATTCAATGTCTTTCATTATATGCATGATGAACTAGATATAGATAGGGTTGCTGAAGCGATTATTGCAGGGACAAAACGCTCAGATAACTCAGGGGAGGACTTTTGGAATCAAGCTGAAATGCTCCTGATGCGTGCTTTAATAGGGTATCTCTATTTTGACGGTAAGGTTTTAAAGAAATATGAGCCAAACATTGCCCAGGTTGCTGACCTTTTAAGGAATATCAGGCGTGAGGATGAGGACACGCCTAGCGTAGTTGAAAGAATGTTTGAAGAGCTTGAAGAAGAACTCCCAGGGAATTATGCAAACAGACAATGGGAACTCTTCAACGGGAACTTTGAAGGAAAAACCATGACCTCGGTCTTATCAGTGGCATCTTCACGATTTGCCGTCTTTGACCATGATGCAGTTAGAAATCTGACCGCACGTGATTCAATGGAAATGGAAAAATGGCAGACGGAGAAAACAGCGGTCTTCATTGCAATCCCTGAAACAGATAAATCCTTTAATTTCATTGCTACAACCATGTTTACCATGATGTTTAGACAACTTCCTAAAACGGCTGATGAGATTATTCAAGGGTTGCATCCAACCTGTAAACCTGAAAACTTACTCCATATCAGACTTATCTTAGATGAGTTTGCTAACTTCGGACGTTTCCCAAATTTCACAGAAACGCTCTCTTCAGTCCGTTCACGTGAAATCTCTATTGATATTATCATTCAGGCTATTAGCCAACTGAAGGCGCTCTATAAAGACCAATGGGAAACCATCTTCAATAACTGCGCAACTCTGGTTTACCTGGGAACAAATGACAAAGAAACAATGAATTACTTCTCTATGCGGAGTGGTAAGCAGACTATCAATGTCAAAAATCAATCTAAAACACGTTCAACACAAGGGTCAAGCAGTGAGTCTATTCAGACTATCCAACGTGACCTACTGACACCTGACGAGGTGGCACGTATCGGAGTTGATGAAGCCCTTATCTTTATCTCAAAACAGAATGTCTTCAGGGATAAAAAGACAAACGTGCTTCAGCATCCACGTGCAAAAGAACTGGCAAATAGCCCAAGTGATGAAAATTGGTATCGTTACATTCGCACTATGTCAGATATGGATGATTGGGATGCTAACGTGAACCATGATAGGGTGATTAACACCACAGAAAAACAAGTCTTAGAAGCTGATTTGCCTTTTAGTCTAGCTTCTTAAGCAAATGAGAAAACCTGTTAGGAAAGCCTAGCAGGTTTTGTTATTTTGGAGGAAATACAATGACAAGACAAGAAACAAGAGGAATAGGATACTTTGAAACCCTCTTTTCAGCCGTTGAAATGGAGACTATGGCTGAAGCACTCAAACAATTTGCCCTGGGACACCAGGTGACTGAAAAAAGTAATGAGGGTGAAGTTTTGAAGGTCTTTATCGGTACGCTGATAAAGACTTTAGAGCTAGAAGAATTTCAGGCAGTTGCTCCGCAACTCTTCAGCTACCCTAGATACTATGAAGGAAGCCTGGAGGTAGAATCGATTGGGGCTTCAAAAGAAGACCTGAGTTATCTGAAGGACAACATAGACAGACTTCTTCAGGAGGAAATAGAGGTGATGTGAAATGAAATACCTGGTACTGGCTGAAAAGCCTGACCAAGCCAAGAAATATGCTCATGCCCTGGGACAAGCTAAGAATGAAAAAGGGGCTTGGAAAGTCACAACAAACTTGATAGACGGTCAAGTGACGGTGGTTTCAGCCGTTGGTCACTTGGTCGAGATAAAGAATCCTTATCAGAACTATGAAAATTGGGACTTAGCAAACTTACCCGCTTTTCCTGAGACCTTCGAGTATGAGGTTAAGGCGGATAAGAAAAAGCAATTTAACCTGATAAAACGTGAGGTCAATCAAGCAGATTGCATCATCATAGGGACAGATGCAGATCGTGAGGGTGAGTCTATCGCTTATTTGATTTTGAGATTGATTCCAAATGCTCTGAAAAAGGTCAAATATAGATTATGGGTCAACTCTCTGACGGATTCAGGAATTGTCAAAGCCTTCAAAAGTCTGAGACCTGCTGAAGAAACCCGACAATATGCTGAAGAAGCTGAAGCACGTGCCAAATCAGATTGGTTGGTCGGCTTTAATTTCAGTCCTTGGACATCATTGAAGCTCCAGGAGTTAGGTTATTTAGGGGAGAAGGAGAAGAAGTTTTCAGTTGGTCGAGTACAGACACCGATTGTTTCTCTAATCGTTGAAAATGACCTGGCTATTGATTCTTTTGAGCCTAAACCGTTTTGGAAGGTAGAACTGATTGATGATGCAGGGACAATCTTCAAAAACAACACCAAATTTGAGACCCTAGAGAGCGCACAGGAGGCTCTAAAGGCTCTTGGGGGATATTCGGTCGTCCAATCTATTCAAAGCGAAAATAAGGCGGTTTCTGCGCCAAATTTATACCATTTGACAAGTCTTCAATCAGAAATGAGTAAGAAATATCACTTTGATTCAGCTTATACCCTTGAAATAGCTCAAAACCTCTATCAAAAAGGGGTTACGTCTTATCCACGTACTGACCACAAATTGATTACCCCTAATGAATTTGAATACCTGATTAAATACCTTGATGATTATAAAGCTATCCTGGGTATTGAAGCTGATTTACCTAACGTTAAGCCACGGAAGAAGTATGTGCAAGATAAACAGATGGAACACTACGCCATCATCCCAACGGAAAACACGTCAGACGTGAGTTCACTTGAAGGAGATGAAAAAATCATCTATACGGAAATCCTCAAGAGAACGCTCTTGATGTTTGCTCCTGATTACCGTTATCAAGCAACACAAGTGACACTTGATAATAACGGAAACACCTTCAGCGCCAAAGGAAATGTGATGACTAGTGAGGGATGGACAAAACTTGCTGAAAAAGAAAACAAAGATTCAGTCTTACCAATTTACCAGGAAGGGGCAAGGATAGCCACTGAAGCTCAAATCAAAGAAGACAAGACAAAACCACCTACAAGACTGACAGAAAGTAGTCTCCTTGATGAAGTGCTTCCAAGGTACAATCTAGGGACACCTGCAACACGAGCAGGCATCATCAAGACAATTATTGACCGTGACTATATTACACGTGACAAGAAGACAGGGCAACTTTTTCCGACAGAAAGGGGAAAGATGTTAGTCCTTTTCTTGGATAATCTTGAAGTGATGTACACCAATCCTGAAACAACTGGAAAGTGGGAGACTGCCCTTCAGTTGGTTGGTCAAGGTCAAAAGTCTAAAGACTGGTTCATTGAGCAAACTAAAAAAGCCATAAGAGCTCAAATAGAGAAAGGAGAGGGATAAATGGCAAGTATTGAGGAACTGAAGCAGTTATCTATTTTAGAGATAGCTGAAAGTCTAGGAATGCAATTAAACCGAACAGGAAGTCATACTTACTCCTGGCAGGAGCATGATTCCTTTACTATCAATACCAGGGATAATTATTTCAATTGGTTTGCCCGTTCTATTGGTGGTGACGTGATAAAAATGGTTCAGATAGTCCAAGAAGAAATGACAGGAGAATCTGTCTCTTTTAAGCAAGCTAAACATTTCCTGGAAGAGGGGAGCTTTGATGTAGTGGATGCAACTATTATCCCTGAAAAAGAACCTTTTCATTATTATCTTGAACCCTATGAAACAGAGTTTAAAGAGGGGAGAGAATACCTGAAGGACGTCAGGGGCTTGTCTGATGAGACGATCGATTTTTTCGCAGAAAAAGGCGTCTTATCACAAGCCACTAAAAAGACAGGTGACTACTTTGAACCTGTCCTAGTTTTTAAGAGTCTGGACACTCAAAATGAGGTTATAGGAGCTTCTTTGCAAGGGATAAGGGAAAACTTAGACTTGTACGAAAGAGGGCGCTTAAAACAAATAATGAGGGCTTCAGATGGCTTGACAGGGATGCACGTTGATATTGGGACACCATCCCGTCTAGTTTTTGCAGAAGCCCCAATAGACCTGATGAGTTACTATGAACTCAAAAAGGACACCCTGAAGGATGTCCGTTTAGTTGCTATGGATGGCTTAAAAGAATCAACTGTGAGTCGTCACGTGGCGGAACTCTTATCTGAAGTTGGTGAACTTAATGGCGAGGTTGACCAGGAGAAAAAATCCTCCTTCCTGGCTGATATGGCTAGAGTAACCACTTTCTTTGAAGATGGAAAACACCAGGATTTAATTACCCTTGCCGTTGATAATGATGAAGCAGGTCATACCTTTATTGAGCGCCTGACTGCTAAACAAATTGGACTTACCCTTGACCTTCCACCAATAGCAGAAGACCAGGACAAAATGGACTGGAATGATTACTTGAAAGAATCTAAGTCCCCAACAGTTAAGACACAAGAAAAAGCTCCTGACCGAAGTCAAGAGCCATCTAACATTGGGGGCGAACTTTTTAATCGCAATTTCAGTTCTTTAGAAACCGAAGTTTCAGGGATAGCACTGCAACCCGAAGAGTCAATGACTCAACCTGATTTTCCTGCCAATGTTTACTTATATTTTAACATTGATAGGTCTAAAGAGTCAAGTGTTGGGCTTAGAAATGGCTATCATTATGCAACAGACAAAGATATTCGTTTTCTTAATAGATATGCTGAAGAGTTTCAAAAGTCAGCATCCTGGTATTTGAATGAGCTTGCTGATAGCAAGGTCACTTATTTCTATCAAGACCTTGACGAAATTAAAATGCTTCAGATTGACTTTGAGAAGAAAAATTGGATGCACTTAACAGGACTAGCTCCTGTTTACCAGGAATGGGCGGACAATCTATCAGAGCAGTTTATCGAAGATATAGCTTCAGGAAACGGAAACTTTGCTAACTTATCCGTTGGAACAGGGTTTAGAGATAAAGCAAAATTATTACCTTTACTACCTGAAATATTTGAAACAGATTCATTTGTTTTTGATGATTTATCCTCAGTTGAAAAAATGGGACGACTCGATGTCTCAAGCTCTATTCGTTCTGATGATAAGGATATATTATTAGCTTTTAGGACTGATGACAATTCATCTTTCCCTGCAACGCTTTTAAAACCAAATACAGCCTTAAACATTGAACTAGATGCATTGAATCAAGAAAAAATTATCTTAGGTGTATTTGCTGAAAAGAATAATCAAATAAAAATTCTATCTCTTAATAATGAATTTATCACGGATAATGGAAAAGAAATGCTTGAGACTTTACAGAAAAATAAAGAAGTTACACCGCTTAAAGAAGAAATAAATTTACAAGATGGAGGGCATATAATGTCAACAAATCAAGACCAAAATTTAAGAAATCAGCTTGACCAAACTCTTAGAGAAGAAGAGCAAAAAAAGATTGAACAACATCAACAAGAAGAACTGGAACGGGATTCAGATGGTGACGGTCTTTCTGATGAACAAGAGAAAAATCAAGGGACAAGTCCTTACAATGCAGATACAGATGGAGACGGGAAATCGGATAATGAAGAAATTGGATATGGGTCAAATCCAGTTGATGCTGAGCATCCAAATTCTCAAAATACCCCTTCTTCAGAACCAACAAAAACTGTTGCTGAACTGATTGAAGCAAAAGACAGTAAAGGGCTTTCGCAATTATTGAAGGACGGTGTCAATGATTATTTTGAATCAGATACGTATAAACAATACCTTGAAACTATGAGCAAGTTTCACAGCTATTTCCCAAGAAATATTCAGTTGATTGTAATGCAAAATCCTGAAGCTTCACACGTGGCATCTTTCAAAAAGTGGAAGGATGACTTTGAAAGAAGTGTCAATAAAGGTGAGAAGGCGCTACGGATTTTTGCTCCAATCACACTAAAAAGAAAAGACCCAAAAACCAAAGAACCATTACTTGACGAAAATGGCAATGAACAAACTTACACTTCATTCAAATTAGTACCTGTCTTTGATATTTCGCAAACAAGCGGAAAAGAATTAGCAAAACCCATCTATGAACTCGAAGGGACTTATGAAGATTATGGCAATCTTTATAAGTCAGCAAAAGAGGTTTCAGAAGCTAATGGCGTACCTCTTTCTTTCAGCAATGACACAGGAACTTCCAATGGTTATTACTCTCCAAAAGAAAATCATATTGTGATTAAGCAAGGGATGTCTGAGCAACAAACTTTAAAAACAATCTTCCATGAAATGGCACATTCAGATTTACACAATTTAGAAAAGTTGCAAGAAGCACCATTGAAACGAAGTACCGCAGAACTACAAGCGGAGTCAGTCGCTTTTGTTGTTGCTAGTCACTATGGGTTAGACACAAGTGATTACAGTTTTGGTTATTTGGCAACATGGTCACAAGACCCTGAAGGACTTTCAGACCTAGAAGCACAAATCAAAATTGTCCAAAAAGAAGCAGATAGTTTGATTTCAAGAATTGATAAATCGCTTGAAAAGTATCAAAGTAAGGAACTAAAAAAAGATGCTTTTCAGGAAAAAATTGACCGACTGAAAAACAAAGATAAAGAAAAGACAGTTGAGCCAAAAGAGAAAGAGCAGGCGAAAGATTCGCCAAAAAAAGCACAAAAGAGCGACAACGAGATGAGCCTGTAAAAGACCTTGTCGCTCAATTATCAGCAGGCTTTATGAGTCGAAGAAAACAATCGGAGGAATAAAACCATGAATGAAACAATCGAAGCAACATTACTTTTGAACCTATTCTATTTTGAGAATGGCACATATACAAAGAATGAAAATTTTATCGAAGCCAAGCGCAGAAAAGCGATTGCTCTTTTAGATGAAGATGCGGACGAGCTAAAAGACATTGACCCTGATTTAGCTCAAGAATATGCTGAGACAATCAGCTATCTTGAAACTCTTTCTGATGAAGAGTATCAAACCAAAAAAGAAGAATTGCTTCAACAAGTTGAAGTCAATTAAGGTCTGAAGGACGACTTAGGGGCTTGGGGATATTCCCCAAAACTTTGAAAGATTGACCCGCTCAAAATTGGCACTTTGCCAGTTTTGAGTTTTGGGAAAATCTTTTAAATATTGCATTTGGGTACCCAAATGCTATGCTTGCCAGTTTGAAAAGTATAGGGGATAAGAGTGTACTTGTCAAGAAAAATGAAAGGATAATTTCAATGACAAACGAGAAACGATATAGAGAGATTCAGCGAAAAATGAGAGTGACTCCAAGAGAAAATGACCTGATAAAAGAAAGAATGGCACTTCATGGATTTAAAAATTTTAACACTTATGCTCGTTATATGCTTTTGACTGGTGAGGTGGTAACAGTTGATTATTCTGAGTTGATAAAATTGAGAACAGAGATAAATAGAATTGGTACAAATATCAACCAACTTGTAAAATATATCAACACGAATGAAGAAGTTAGTCTTGAAAATTATCGAACTTTGCAGGAATCGTTAGCAGAGGTTAAACGCTTGGTTGATGAAAATTTTAACCGAGAAATTGCCCATATTGAAAAAGTCTTGAAGGAAAGAAAGGAGTAAATTGATTTGGTAGTAACAAAAGTCAAACAGATAAAATCAGTCAATAAATTATCTGATGGTATCAAGTATATTGAAGATGGTGCTAAAACCATTGGAGCTGAATTACTTGATTCAGATTTAAACTTTCCTATCAAGTTTGTAAATGGTCAACCTGTCTCTCAGTTGGTCTCAGGAAATCTGATAATTGATGTTGAGTCTGCTTATTCAGAAATGATGCAACTGAAGCAACTTGCCAATTTAGAAAAAGGCAGACCAATCAATAATGAGGAGTTGGTCAAAAATGACGTTTTAGCCCACCATGTTATTCAATCATTTTCCCCTGAAGATAATCTGACACCTGAAGAGGTACATGAAATTGGACGAAAGACGGCACTTGAGTTGACAGGTGGAAGTCATCAATTTGTGATTGCCACTCACATGGACAAGGGGCATCTACACAATCACATTTATATCAATTCCACTAACTCAGTAACTCTTAATAAATTCAGATGGCAGAAGGGAACAAAAAAAGCCCTGGAGCAAATTTCTGATAAGTATGCTGATTTAGCAGGAGCAAAAATCCTTGAAAATAAAAATCAATTTGGTCACAAAGAATACTCAGCATATCAGAAAGAAAATGTCTTCAAATTAGAAATCAAGTCCCGTCTTGAATTTCTTTTGAAACACTCAACCAGTCTAGGGGACTTTCAAGAGAAGGCAAAGGCGCTTAATCTTGCAGTAGACTTTTCAGGCAAATATGCCAAATATAAATTACTTGATAAAGACCAAAAGAGAAATACCCGTGACAGCACCTTGTCAAAAAAGGGGCGTTACTCTTTGGAACAAATTCAAGAGCGAATAGCTAAAAATGAAATCGTGCATCCGCTAGAGTCAATTAAAAGCGAGTATGACAAATTACAAGCCGAGAAAGCTGAAGATTTTGAAATCAGGGTCAAGATTGAACCGTGGCAGGTCGAGCATGAAACAGACACAGGGATTTATCTTCAAATGCAGTATGGGATAGCCAATCAAGGAACAGTTAAAATTCCAAGTCGCTTAATTGATAAGCAGGATGACGGGAGCTTTGATGTCTTTATCAAGAAATCTGATTTTTTCTATTTCATCAATCCTGACAATTCAGCAAGTAACAAATTTATGAAAGGGTCAACCCTTATCAATCAGCTTGCTTATGAGAGTGGAGAATATATCTTGACCAAGAACCCTAATATTTCCAAGTTGGATTTACTGGTCAAGGAATATAATTACCTAGTCAGTCATAATGTATCTGATTCTGACCAGTTTCATGAACTACGTGACCGCTTCATTGCTCAAATTGAAGAAACACAAGATTCATTAAATAATCTTGATGACAAAGTGGAACGCTTGAACAAAATTGCTTCAGCGCTTGAAGATATTCATTCGGAAAGTCCGATTGATGCAAAAGTAGCTTATCAAGTTTTGGAAGAACTCAATATTTCACCTTCAGTCAATCCAAAAGAGATTGAAAAACAGGTTGTTGAGGTTTCAATCGAACGGAAAGCACTGAAGGAAAAATTTGATAGTATTGTTAAAGACTTTACAAAATATGAAAGCATAGAAAGAAATTCTAAAGCACGTCAAGATGATTTTAAACACACTCTTAAAAAAGATAGAGAAGAGGTTGAGAGATGATAGACAAAATAATATATATAGGAGTATAATAAAACTATAAATATTTAGAAAGGTTCTTTGAGGATATACTATGAAGAAAACAACAACGTTAGAAGAGTTTCTTAGCCAGTTAGATGGAAATGACTGGCCCTGCACTTACATGGTGACATATCATAGACCAGAAAAATTACCTCTAACTAGGTCTGGTAGAGCTAGACTCATTAAATATCAAGATAGTCTGTTGATTAGATGGGATAATGAAATCAAATTAGAATTGGAACTTGGTGAGATTCCAGTGTCAAGTTTTCCTCTCTATCAATCGATTGAGTATGATGCTTGGGAGAATGAGTATAGCAATGCTCCATCATTTGCAATAAAAATTCCCAAATGGGATATGTATTTCAATTTGTAAATAGAAAAATGGTCATGTCTATTAGATGTGGTCATTTTCTATATATTTTATTAAATGATGAGGACAATAAAGTATGCCTTATTGACCTATTATTCATTTATTGATTTACCAGGTCTGAGAAGGTGGACAATAGAGTTAGGCAAAAAAGGAGGCTATAAATGACAAGAATTGGTTATGCACGTATCAGTTCATCTGACCAAAACATGGCAAGGCAATTAGAACAGCTTAACCAGGTAGATAAACTTTTTCAAGAAGCTATCAGCGGAGCTAACAAAGACCGCCCTCAGTTGCAAGCCATGCTTGCTTATATCCGTGAAGGTGATATAGTGGTTGTAACAGAATTAGAACGCCTGGGAAGAAATAACAAGGAGCTAACTGAGGTCATGAATGATATTCAAGCAAAGGGGGCAACCTTGGAAGTCTTAAATCTTCCCACTCTTCGAGGGATTGAGGATGACAACCTGAGACGGCTCTTGAACAATCTTATCCTGGAACTCTACAAGTACCAGGCACAAGCTGAAAGGGAACGCATAAAGGAACGGCAACGCCAAGGGATAGCTATTGCCAAGACTCAAGGAAAGTACAAAGGCAGAAAAGCCATTTTTTCAGAAGATGACAGCAGGCTTCTTCATGCCTTTGACCTTTACCTTGAAGGTCTATCAGATAAAGACGTTGCCAAGCTAACAGGTATCAACGAACGTACTTTTAGGCGGTATCGTGAAAAGCATAAGATAAAAAGATAAATATAATTATAATTATAAACATAATTATGTTGACAAATATAATTATAGTGGTATAATAGAAGCATAGAAAACAGGAGGGATTTCTGATGAAGATTATTACATTTTCAGCTATCAAGGGTGGGGTTGGGAAGACAACTCTTGCCTATAATTATGGTGAGTGGTTAGCTAGTAAAGGAAAGCAGGTCTTGTTTATTGACCTTGACCATCAATGCAACTTAACCCAAACTTATGATGTTTTTAATAACGAGGGAACAGTCGCTAATATTTTTAGAGGGAAAGGTGATGTTGCTCTTTTGAATGTTAAGGAGAACATTGACTTAATTCCAGGCTATCTCCGTCTTGATAGGTTAGAAAAAGAACTTGAGACCAAAGCCTATAAAGATATGTTACTTTATATGTGGCTAGAGGATAACTATGATGATAAAGGAATTGAGAAGTACGATTATGTCATCATAGATTGCCATCCTGATTTTTCAACGGCAACTCGTAACGCTATCATTGTTAGCCATGCAGTGTTAAGTCCTGTGATTCCGTCAGAGCATGGTTACCAGGCAAAATTTAACCTTCAGGAGCGACTAGAAGAATTTAAAGCTGAAGCGTTCGATTTTAAAACCCGTGAAAGCTATGTGACAGCAGAACTTTTCTTTTTAGGAAATATGATTAAGCACAATACCAAATCATCCAAAGAATTGGTAGCATCTCTTAAGAATGAGGAAAATGTCCTTGCAATGATTCCTCAAAAAGAACTCTTTAATAGGTCAACGCTTGATAAAGTATCTCTTTCAGATATGATGAGGGATAAAGAGCTGACCAGGGGAAATAAGTCATTTTTCAAGGATATTGACTTTACTTTTCAGAAAATAACTGATAGAATATCATTATAAATATAAACATAAACATAGTTATAAATATAGTTATGAATATATTGATAAAGGAGATACCATGGCATTTGAATCTAAGAAAAAGCAAATCAGCAAATCCCTTCAGGAAACCTTGAAAGAGGTTAAGACACCTTCAGCAGTTGAGACGTTTGAACGGACCAAACAATATCAGTTTACTCTTCAGCCATCAGTCCGTGAAAAAATAGACAGCCTGGCAAAAGAGAAAGGCTATCGTTCAGCATCTTCATTTATTAACGACTATTTCAAAAAATTATAAACATAAATATGTTTATAATTATAATGTGAAGGATGACCTTTCCCTTTAGATGTGACCCCGATTGATGACCAAAATATATAGACCTTTCCTGATGGAGAGGTCGTTTTTTAATACCCAAAATTCTGAGTTATCGCTATAATAGGCTTTATTATTTCAAAAAATGGGGTGAAGTAGATGGATGTAGCCATTCTTGACGAAAGAGAGTTTTCAAAACAGTTGAATCAAAACAATCAGCGTTCTTTTCTGAAGATGATTGAAGCCTATGAGAAAAAGATTGCGCCTAGCATGAGAGCGCAGGGATATAAAAGAATTAACCAAAAAGAACGTACTGTGATTTTCTCCTTTGGTGAAATGACCTTTACACGTAGCAGATGGAAGAAGGGAGATACGGTTAGAATCCCTGTTGATGAAAAGTTAGGTTTAGAACCACGTCAACGCTTCTCCCAGGAGCTTCTTTATCAGATTACTGAGCTATCAAATTATATGCCTTATCGGAAAGTAGTTGCTGTGATGGAGTTGCTGAAGAAAATCTATATTACTAAAAACACCGTTCAGCACGCCTTAGAGGTGGCAGGGCAACTGATTAACGAGAAAGAAGAATATGACTCTCTATCTGTTCAAAGTTGGGCTGAGGAAGAAAAAGAGAGGGTCAAACCCAAAATCTTGTATGTTGAAGGGGATGGGGTTTGGGTCAAACAGTCAACGGACAAGAAGAAAAAATCCCTTGAACTGGCTCACTTTGTCGTCCATTCAGGAAGTAAAAAAGGCAAAAGAAATATCCTGATGGATAAACTAGAAGTAGTATCAACACACTATCAACGTGCAAAAGATAAACTCCTAGACCTTATTTATCAGCATTATGATATTGATTCTAATACCATGATTGTTACTAATTCAGATGGTGGCAAGGGCTATTCTCCCAAAGTATTTAAGGAGCTTGCAGATGCTTTCAATCCCAAAAAGCACTTTCATTTTTGGGATGCTTTTCACGTGAATCAAGCCTTGAAAAAGAACCTGAGTCCTTTTCCTTCAGGTTTGGTCAATCAAGCCTTTAAAGCGGTCAAAAACCGAGACAAGTCAGGGTTGAAGACGGTGCTTGATACCGCAGAATCATTGATTGAGTCGGATGAGAGATTAGAAGCCTTTCAACGCTTCAGCAGGCAACTGATGAAAAATTTCAGGTTTACGGACAAACCTGAGTCTTTTGGATTGAGTTCAAATGGTATAGGTATAATGGAATCGCAACACCGAAAAATCACGTATAGGATGAAAAACAGGGGGATGTATTGGAGTAAGAAGGGGGCTAACGCCATGAGTCAGACTATTCTTTTAAGCCACACAGGAGAGTTGAGAGACCTCTTTTTCGGTGAGTGGAGAAGTCACTTTGACACAATGAAAGACCAAGAGAGAAACTCTCCTGGTCTATCTTGTTATGATGAGCAAAAAAACTATTCCCTGCCACAGCTGAAACGGACAAACGTTAAGAAAAAATGGGGAGAACATTTTATAGAGGAACGTGACTAAAAGAAAAAAACCTGAAATGACAAAGTTTAATGTAAAAAAATTCAGAAAACACTTGCATTTGGCTCTTTGTATGGTATAATAGAGGTATATAAAAACACGAAGAAAAGACGGAAGGTGCGACAACACCTATCCGCCTACCGATTAAACAAATGGTACTTGTTCAATCAGTTTAATAGTATTGTATCATCATCACGACGATAAATCAAGACTGGGACAGGGAAAAGTTGAAAGTTTCGGTCTTTGTTTGCGTTCGATTGATGATTTTTCATTTTCTCCCAAAAACAGACACATTCTTTGAACGGTTATCGATAGCTAGCTTGTGAGAATTAAGATATAATAGAAAATATATAGAAATCGTTTTCAACTGGTGATGAGGAGATCAGTATGGTATCAGAAGAAAAATACATCTTAGCAATTGATCAAGGGACAACTAGTTCACGTGCTATTGTCTTTAATAGAAAAGGTGAAAAAGTAGCAAGTAGTCAGAAAGAGTTTCCCCAACTTTTCCCGCAACCGGGATGGGTAGAACATAACGCGAATCAGATTTGGAACTCGGTGCAATCCGTGATTGCAGAGGTTTTTATCGAAGGCCATTTAAAGCCCAATCAAATCCAAGGAATAGGGATTGCTAATCAACGCGAAACCACGGTTGTTTGGGATAAAGAAACGGGACTTCCGATATATAATGCCATTGTTTGGCAATCGCGACAAACGACACCTCTTGTAGAACGTTTAAAAAAAGAAGGCTATGTGGATTTTTTCCATCAAAAAACAGGGCTAGTCATTGACGCCTATTTCTCTGCCACAAAAGTCAGATGGATTTTAGACCAAGTTCCAGGGGCGCAGGAGCGTGCTGAAAAGGGCGAATTGCTTTTTGGAACGATTGATACTTGGCTAGTTTGGAAGCTGACCGATGGTGCAGTTCACGTGACAGATTATTCGAATGCTGCTCGGACCATGCTTTTCAATATCAAGGAACTGAAATGGGATGATGACATTTTAGAACTTCTCAATATTCCAAAAATCATGTTGCCAGAAGTTAAGTCAAATTCTGAAATCTATGGCTATACCACAAGTTTTCATTTTTATGGAGGAGAGGTTCCCATCTCTGGGATGGCGGGAGATCAGCAAGCAGCCCTCTTTGGACAGTTAGCTTTGGAGCCAGGAATGGTCAAAAACACCTACGGAACAGGTTCTTTTATCATTATGAATACAGGAGAAGACCTGCAATTTTCTAAAAATAATCTGTTAACAACTATCGGCTACGGTATAAATGGAAAAATCACCTATGCTCTAGAAGGTTCAATTTTTATCGCAGGAAGTGCCGTACAGTGGCTTCGTGATGGTCTTCGTATGATAGAAACCTCCCCAGAGTCAGAGAGTTTGGCAGTAGCCTCTACCAGTGAGGATGACATTTATGTTGTTCCGGCATTTACAGGCTTAGGGGCACCTTATTGGAATTCGGATGCGAGAGGCGCTGTTTTTGGGCTAACCCGCGCTACCAGTAAAGAAGATTTTGTGAAGGCAACCCTTCAATCCATCGCCTACCAAGTTCGCGATGTCATAGACACTATGCAAGTGGATTCAGGAATAAGTATTCCTAAACTTCGAGTTGATGGTGGTGCTGCTATGAATAATCTGCTCATGCAGTTTCAAGCCGATATCTTAAACATAACCATTGAGCGGGTCAAGAATTTAGAAACCACAGCTCTTGGAGTTGCCTTTTTAGCGGGTTTATCTGTAGGTTACTGGTCAGATATTGAAGAATTGAAAACTCTAGACCATACTGGGCAATTGTTTCAGCCTGAGATGGCAGCAGAACGTCGAGACTTCTTGTATAAGGGGTGGAAGAAAGCTGTCAAGGCTACCCAAGCTTTTGCAGCAGAAGAATAATGCTTTGGAATAATTTGCTATCATTATTGATGTGCAGGACAATTTGAGGGCTACTAATCCGATGCGAATAAAAACTAGGACTTTTTTGGAGTCCTAGTTTTTATATAGTCTTTGCTTAAAAATAAAGTAGTTCTTTTGGTGTCTTGGTGAAGAGGTCAAAGCCGTCCTTGGTCACGACACCACAGTCTTCGATACGCACACCAACTTTTCCAGGGATATAAATGCCTGGTTCTACGGAGAAGGCCATACCTTCTTCAAGCACCAAATCATTGCCTTCCATGATCGACGGGAACTCATGCACACTCATCCCAATTCCATGGCCAAGTCTGTGATTAAAGTATTCCCCATAACCTGCCTTGGCAATGACATTGCGAGCAGCGGCGTCGACTTCTGCGGCGGTTACGCCTGGTTTGATAAAGTCTAGCGCAGTCAATTGAGCTTGTAAACAGAGATTGTAGATGTCTTTTTTAAAGGAATCTGGTTGGCCAACAGCAACTGTGCGTGTCATATCAGACATATAACCGTTATTTTCGGTTCCAAGGTCAAAGAGCAGGAGGGCATCGTTTTGGATCAGATTGGCACCAGGATGGCCGTGAGGGTTGGCAGCATTATCAGCTGTTAAAACCATGGTCTCAAAACTCATTTTAGATACACCGGCTTTTTTCATGCCAAATTCGATTTCTGTGATGATGTCTGTCTCTGTTTTTTCAAGAGAGATTGCCTCAAAACCAATCTGCATGGCCTTGTCCGCAAAGGTCCCAGCGTACATGAGTTTTGCGACTTCGTCGGCTGATTTGATCAATTTCATACGGTTGATGTAGGGAGTTAGGTCAGTGAAGTCTGTTTCAAAGACCTGTCGAAGACCGTGGTATCTGGTCAGATTAAGGCTGTCAAACTCAGCTAGGATAATGTCATTGGGCAAGTTTCCGATAGTGGTAGCGATCTTTTGCCAAGGATTTTCGGAGTCTTGATAGCCAACGACGTTAAAAGGAACGATTTTTCGAGCACCAGCCATCTCCATAGCAGGTAAGAAAAGAAGAGGCTCGCGATCTCTAAAAACAAAGAGAAAGAGATGGCGCTCGTGGGGATCGCTATAAAATCCTGTCAAATAATTGATGGAGACAGGATCTGAAAAGATAGCTAGACTCGCTTCTTGGTGATCGAGATAGCTGACAATTTGCTGGATTTTTTCCATGATAAGACCAACTTTCTAAACAAACATAATAAATGTACTCCCATTTTTCCAAAAAAGCTGTGAAAAATCAAGAAAAAAGAGCGTTTTCACTTGAAAGAGTTTCCATAAAGTGATAAACTAGGATTGGAATGTAAGCGAAATTTTCAAAAAATAGAAAGGACATTCAGTTATGTTAAATACTGATGAAACAGTAACTATATACGATGTTGCCAGAGAAGCTGGTGTTTCTATGGCGACCGTTAGTCGTGTCGTTAACGGTAACAAAAACGTCAAGGAAAATACACGTAAGAAAGTTCTCGAAGTAATCGAGCGTCTGGATTATCGCCCTAACGCAGTTGCTCGTGGCTTAGCAAGTAAAAAAACGACAACTGTAGGTGTCGTTATTCCGAATATTGCTAATGCTTATTTTGCTACATTGGCGCAGGGGATTGATGATATTGCCGAAATGTACAAATACAATATCATTATTGCCAACAGTGACGAAAATGACGATAAAGAAGTTAATGTTGTCAATACGCTTTTTTCTAAGCAGGTTGACGGGATTATCTTTATGGGCTATCACCTGACCGATAAGGTGCGGGCTGAGTTTTCACGCTCTCGTAAGCCGATCGTTTTAGCAGGTACAGTTGACTTAGAGCACCAGTTGCCAAGTGTTAATATTGACTACAAGCAATCAACTGCTGATGCGGTTAAGATTTTAGCCAAACACAATAAAAAGATTGCTTTTGTCTCTGGTCCTTTGTTGGATGAGATTAATGGCAAACTCCGTCTTAAAGGCTACAAGGATGGTTTGAAGTCAAGTAAGTTATCCTTTAACGAAGGCCTTGTCTTTGAAGCTAAGTACAAGTACCAAGAAGGTTATGCACTTGCAGAGCGCGTGCTCAAATCAGGGGCAACTGCTGCTATCGTAGCAGAAGATGAAATTGCAGTTGGTCTTTTAAATGGTATTGAAGATGCTGGCGTGAAGGTTCCGGAAGACTTTGAAATTATCACAAGTAATGATTCGACAGTGACTAAGTTTGCTCGTCCAAACTTGACGTCTATCAGCCAACCAATCTATGATATTGGTGCCATTGCTATGCGGATGTTGACGAAAATCATGCTCAAAGAAGATTTAGAAGACCGTGAAGTGATTCTAAACCATTCGATTGCGGAACGTAAATCAACCAAGTAAATGACTATGTAATAAACTTATTTTAAGTGATCAAAGTACGATGTGAAGTACTTGAAACAATAAGAGATTAATTAATGACCTTGCTCCTCTTTCTGAGAGGAACAAGGTCATTATATTTTTGTCTGAGTTTTCAATGCTTTTAATTTCGTTAGGAAAACAAAAGCAACCTTTCCTCACTAGGAGGGAAGGTTACCGTGTTGTGATTCATGAGTGCTATTGTACGAAAAAACTGCCATAAAAACCTATTAGAATAACTCACTGGAACGATTTATTGAAATAATTTAGAAAATCACTATCCTAATTGATTTTTATGCTCTAGCTAATCGTTGTTTAGGGCAAAGAAACAAGTTTTATCGTTTTTTGGATAGTACACGATATTTTGCTAATAAGTGTATTAGAGCAACACCGACTATCGCTATTAAATTGAAGGAATCACCTGTCGATGGTAACGTTCTGTGACTAGCAACTTTAGATTGTGTTACGTCTGATGTTGCTGGTTGCGTCTGATCAGAGAACGAATTGTTTGGTTTAAGAGTAGTTTCAGATGTATCAGAATCTAGCGATGGTTGTTGTTTTGTGTGTTCTCCATTACTTTGTGGGTATTTAGCTTCAGTAGTGATGGAAGAAGCAGAAGTCGTTTGTGATTGAGAGGTTGACTGTTCTTGAGGAACTGTTTGAGAGACTTCACTTAAAGTTACCATAGAAGTTGGCATAGAAATCGTTTGTTGAAGAGAAGACGTTTGACTTTGAAGGGAGGTAGGGGTTATCTCGCTTTGAGTTGTTAAGACAATGTCCTCAGTAGTCACAGGGATTTCAGATACCGTTTGGCTTTGAGGGGAGGAAGTTATCTCGCTTTGAGTTGTTAAAGAAATTTCTTCTGTAGTTACAGGCGTAGTCACAGGGACTTGAGAAGTCGTTTGCTTCATTGTGACAGCTGATGTAACGGTGCCTGTTGTGGTCTTTTCTGATACAGTTGTGTAAGGAGACTCAGGTTTCTTATTTGAAACAGCATACTCTGTATTCATACGATTTAAAAACGCTTTTAAGGGAATTGAGATACCATTATATATTTCTTGATCATTTAAGTCACCAGCTTCTTCACTCCAAACCGAGAATGCAGAACCAATAACATTTCCTTGATACGCATTCGTTAGGAGATCCCCTGTGTTCATGTTAAACTGTTCTAACGACCACATCTGTGAATTAGATTGATCACTTTTTTGGATACTATTAGCATTATAAATAGCATCTGAAATAAATTGATCTATTGGAGATTTTGGAAGCATGGCTAGAAAATAGCCGTTGTAATTTAAGAGTTTGTAACCTGCATTTATGAGGTCATCAGCAGTCATTCTACTGGAATCTTTTTCTAGTTGAGGGTTCCAATAGGTGATCTGGACTGATTTATCGATTTTTGGATGTGTGACACCATCTATGTGCTTAAAGCCATCATTCCAAACTCTAGTAACGATGCCATTTTGAAGGAGTTGACTAGCAGAACGATTGACATAATCAATAAATGCTAGATTGTATTCTATTCCCCCAGCAAATTCATCGCCACCAATATGAAAATAGCCTAAATTTGGTACTTGTGAAACAAATTCTGCTTGCAAAGAGAGGGCGAAAGCCATTGTGGCCTCGTTTTCGATGTCTAGTTGATCACTATCGGTTAGATGACCTGTTGCATCACCAATTTGGAACCATTTTACTTGCTTTGCAATGGTTGGATCCGCATAAGATAATAGTTCTTTAATACCTTTTGAGTGACTAGGCATATCAATTTCAGGAACGAGATAAACTCCTTTTGATAAAGCATAGTTGTTTAAAGCTGATAATTGATTAAAAGTTAAGAAAGGCTTGTTTGTATTAGGGTTAATGAAGGTTTCTGTTTCTTCTATATATAGAGCATCCTCAGCTTTCTGATTGAGGAGGTGGCTTTCAATACCGTAGTTATCATCTGTTAAATGAAGGTGAAGAAAATGACCTCCATTCTCAGCAATGTGATCAATATAGTTGCGAATGCTGCCAATAGAATAGTAACGTCTAGCGACATCTAATAATAAACCTGAGTCCATTATAGATATCTTCTGATTTTCTGAAGACGTATTAACACCAGTCTTGTTTAGAGGAGTTTCGAGCGCTAAAACATTCAAGGATGAAAGGTTCAGTTGAAACATTAAAACGGATAAAGTTATCAATTTAGTATATATTTTCTTTTTCATGCATTTATAGTATATATTAATTATCAGTTTAATTCAAGACAAAAGAGTTTTTATTAAGGGTTATCCATTAGAAATACTGATGAAAGCATTTTAGAGCTAAAAAGAGTGAGAGCTTTGGCAATTAGCTATTGGAGTGACTCTTGTATGCTATCCAAAGGACATTGTCTTTTTGAAGGGAAAAGGCTATAATAAAACCATGAAGATTTTGCTGTATTTAGAAGGAGAAAAACTTATCTCCAAATCAGGCATCGGCCGAGCCATTAAGCATCAAGAAAGAGCCTTGACTTTAGCCGGGATTGATTACACCACCAATCTTAAAGAGGATTACGACATTGTTCACATCAATACCTATGGCTTTAGGAGTTTAAGGCTTCTTCGTCAGGCCAAAAGACAGGGGAAACGCGTGATTGTTCATGCCCATTCCACCAAGGAAGATTTTGAAAACTCTTTTAAAGGGTCTAATCTCTTGGCACCAATGGTTAAGAATTACCTGACTTATTTTTATCAGCAGGCAGATCACATTATCACCCCAACCCCTTATTCAGAAAGCCTTTTGAGAAGCTATGGAATCACGCGTCCCATCTCAGCGATTTCGAACGGGATAGACTTGACCAAATATGTGTCGAACCCTGAAAAAGAAGCGCATTTTAGGGACTATTTTGATATCGAACCTGACCAAAAGGTCGTGATTAGTGCGGGGCTTTACTTTAAGCGCAAGGGGATTAATGATTTCGTCAAGGTAGCTGAGCAAATGCCACATGTGCGCTTTATATGGTTTGGTCAGATTAACAAGCTTTTAATCCCGAATGATATTGCCGAAATTGTTGAGAAAAATCACCCAGCAAATGTTAGCTTCCCTGGCTATATCAAGGGTCCAGTTTTTGAAGGAGCTATGAGTGGTGCGGATGCCTTTTTCTTCCCATCTTACGAAGAAACAGAAGGTATTGTGGTGCTTGAGGCTTTAGCCAGTTACCAGCATGTTTTGGTGAGAGACATCCCTGTCTATCGGGGATGGCTGGATAGAACGAACGTGACCATGGGACGCAACAATGAGGAATTTGTGGCAGCCCTAGATGATATTTTAGGAGGTCAAATCGATCGTCGACAAGCTGGATACCAGGTAGCCAAGGGACGATCGATTGAAGTAGTATCCCGTCAGCTTGCCAATGTATATCGTAAGGTTATGGAGTAGATTATGCGTATCGGAATTTTTACGGACACCTATTTCCCGCAAGTTTCAGGGGTAGCAACATCCATCAAAACCCTAAAGACAGAGTTAGAGAAATTAGGACATACGGTATTTATCTTTACAACAACGGATAAAAATGTCAATCGTTATGAAGATTGGCAGGTTGTCCGTATTCCAAGTGTCCCTTTTTTTGCTTTTAAAGAACGCCAAATTGCTTATGCTGGTTTTACCGATGCGGTTAAAATTGCCAAACGCTATCATTTGGATATTATCCATACTCAAACGGAATTTAGTCTTGGAATTTTAGGAAAAATGATTGCTCGAGAGCTAAAAATCCCTGTCATTCATACCTATCATACCAATTATGAGGACTATGTCCATTACCTGGCCAAGGGCAAAATCATTCGACCTGGGATGGTAAAATATATTGTTCGGTCTTACTGTACGCATCTGGATGGTGTCATCTGTCCCAGTGAGATAGTCGAAGGGATGCTGACAGACTATAAAATCAAATCTCCTAAGCGGGTGATTCCAACAGGGATAGCCTTAGAAAAATTTTGTCGTCCTGAATTGACAGCTGAGGATGTCCAGGGGATTCGAGACCAGCTGGGAATTTCTGATAATGAGACCTTCTTGCTCAGCCTTTCCCGCGTCTCCTATGAAAAAAACATTCAAGCTGTCATTCAGGCGATGCCCGCAGTGCTTGCTCAAGGCATGAAAACCAAACTAGTGGTAGCAGGCGATGGCCCGTATTTATCTGATTTAAAGGCCTTGGTGACAGAGCTTGGCCTTGAAGACACTGTTCAATTTACTGGAATGATTGCACCCAGTGAGACAGCTCTCTTTTATAAGGCGGCTGATTTCTTCGTCTCAGCTTCAACCTCTGAGACCCAAGGATTAACCTACCTAGAGGCCTTGGCGACAGGAACTCCTGTTATCGCTCACGCTAACCCCTATTTAAAAGCCCTGATATCAGACCGCATGTTTGGAACGCTTTACACTTATCCTCAAGATTTGGCAGATGCTATTGTTGATGCGATTATTGCAACGCCTGAAATGACGCCCCAAGCTTTGGAAGACAAATTATTTGAAATTTCAGCAGAGAACTTTGGTCGTCAAGTAGCATCTTTTTACCTAGACACCATTATGGATCATGAGGTTCGTAAAGCCAATGGCGAACTAGCTCCAATCCCTGTTGTTATTGCTAGAAAGGCGACAAAGACGGGTGTATTAGTGGCTCGAAAGAGCATTTATCTTCCAAAACGGATCCTAGTGAAATCAACTGTAAGATCAAGACGCTTTATCAGGGACATCCGAAAAAATCGGGAGTCCTAAAAGAAGGAGCATGCGGTGAAAAAGTATCTTCCGTTTGTTTTGATTCCATTTTTGATATACTGGACAGAGGCCATCTATTACCATTTAGCTCATTTGGGAATGCTTCGTTTTGACGAAATGCTTCATAAAGCATTAGTGGTCAATGGCCTGATTATCTATAATCCAGTAATTATTGCTCTATCTTCTCTTATTTTTGGTGTCAAGTATGGCTTCTCTTGGAAATTGCCTGTTCTTATTGGCTTGTCTTGGTTGCCCTATATTTTCTATATCCCCCTCTTTTACAATGCGGCAGGGATAGAAGTTTATTTGTTCCCCTATACTCTGATTTCACTTGTCTTTTTAGGTCTCGGTAGTCTTGTAAAAAAAGGCCTTGCCCACTTGCAAAAATAGTTGGAGATGTGCTATACTAATCCTCAGAGACATGTCAAATGGATAACAGCTGGTTTTAGAGAGTGCGCGGTTGCTGCAAGTCGCACCCAGTGATTGATTTGGTACTCCTCGGTAGGATTTTATGCAAACATAAAAGGGTGGTCACCTTAGAACCATTTCGAGGCACAGCCTATTTTTAGCCTGTGTGAATGAAGGTGGAACCACGTTGCGACGTCCTTTTTGAGGGCGTCGTTTTTGTTTTTAGATAGTATGTTGTTTCTAAATTTGAAGAAGTTACTATCAGCAAGCAATCATACTTTGAGGATAATGAAAGTCGTCAAAAGATTACGTTTCATATTGACATCAATAGATAACAAAAGGAGAACATGAAAATGATCCATATTACTTTCCCAGATGGTGCCGTTCGTGATTACGAAGCTGGCAGCACAACTTATGACATTGCCCACTCTATCAGCCCAGGTTTGGCTAAAAAAGCCTTGGCTGGTAAGTTTAATGGCAACTTGATCGACACGACACGTGCCATTGACGAAGATGGTAGCCTTGAAATCGTGACCCCAGATCACGAAGATGCCTTGGACATCTTGCGTCACTCAGCAGCTCACTTGTTTGCCCAAGCGGCCCGCCGCCATTTCCCAAATCTTCGCCTTGGGGTTGGTCCAGCCATTGAGCATGGTTTCTATTACGATACCGACAATGAGGCAGGGCAAATTTCCAATGAAGATTTGGCTAAAATCGAAGATGAGATGCGTAAAATCGTTAAGGAAAATCATCCGTCTATCCGTGAAGAAATCACCAAAGAAGAAGCCCTTGAGCTCTTTGCCGATGATCCTTACAAAGTTGAGTTGATCCAAGAGCATGCGGGGGCTGGCTTGACAGTTTACCGCCAGGGTGAGTTTGTGGACCTTTGCCGTGGCCCACACGTACCGTCAACGGGTCGTATCCAAGTTTTCCAACTGCTTAATGTAGCTGGTGCTTACTGGCGTGGAAACAGCGACAATGCCATGATGCAACGTGTTTATGGAACAGCTTGGTTTGACAAAAAAGACCTTAAGGCCTATATCCAAATGCGTGAAGAAGCCAAAGAACGTGACCACCGCAAACTCGGTAAAGAGCTGGATCTCTTCATGATTTCCCAAGAAGTTGGTCAAGGTCTGCCCTTCTGGTTGCCAAATGGCGCGACCATTCGTCGTACCTTGGAACGCTACATCACTGACAAAGAATTAGCGTCAGGCTACCAACACGTCTACACACCACCGCTTGCTTCAGTGGAACTCTACAAGACCTCAGGTCACTGGGAGCATTACCAAGAAGATATGTTCCCGACCATGGATATGGGAGACGGGGAAGAATTCGTTCTTCGTCCAATGAACTGCCCACACCATATCCAAGTCTACAAGAACCATGTGCATTCTTACCGCGAGTTGCCAATTCGTATCGCCGAGCTCGGCATGATGCACCGCTATGAAAAATCAGGTGCTCTGACAGGTCTTCAGCGTGTGCGTGAGATGACCCTTAACGATGGCCACATCTTTGTGGCTCCAGAGCAAATCCAGGAAGAATTCCAACGTGCCCTCCAGCTCATTATCGATGTCTATGCGGACTTTAACTTGACCGATTACCGTTTCCGCCTGTCATACCGTGATCCAGAAGACAAGGAAAAATACTACGACAACGATGAGATGTGGGAAAATGCCCAAGGCATGCTGAAAGCTGCCCTTGATGAAATGGGTGTAGACTACTACGAAGCAGAAGGCGAAGCAGCCTTCTACGGTCCTAAACTGGATATCCAAGTGAAGACGGCTCTTGGAAACGAAGAGACTCTCTCAACCATTCAGTTGGACTTCCTCTTGCCAGAACGCTTTGACTTGACCTATATCGGAGCAGATGGGGAAGAGCACCGTCCGGTCATGATTCACCGTGGGGTAATCTCGACCATGGAACGCTTCACCGCTATCCTGATTGAAACCTATAAAGGCGCCTTCCCAACATGGTTGGCACCACAACAAGTAACGGTTATCCCAATCTCTAACGAAGCTCATGTGGACTATGCTTGGGAAGTGGCCAAAGCCCTCAAAGATCGCGGTATTCGTGCAGAGGTTGATGAGCGCAACGAGAAGATGCAGTATAAGATCCGTGCTTCGCAAACCAGCAAGATCCCTTATCAGCTTATCGTGGGTGACAAGGAAATGGCTGACCGTGCGGTCAACGTCCGCCGCTACGGTAGCAAGGCGACCCATACTGAATCACTGGAAAACTTTATCGACGCTATCTTATCCGATATCGCTCGTAAATCCCGTCCAGCAGAAGACGCTGAATAAACACTAAAACCGAAGCCCGAGGGTTTCGGTTTTGCTTGTTTTATCCCTCTTCTTTTAGTATAATAATTTTAAAAAAGAAGATATGGTGGGCGTGATGGGACAACTGATTTTGGTATTTATACAAGTTGGGATGGCTTTGGTGTTGGGCTATGTGATTTTTCAAATCGGGCGAAATGTGTTGGACTGGAGCCGCAACAATCAGGTCAGTGAGCAATCGCTTAAAGCTACAGTAATTAGTAAACACCCCAATTTATTGCACAGTGGTGATGCTAAACGAACACTTCATAAGGTTATTTTTCAAACACCCGGCCAACAACGTCTTGAACTAAGGGTTAGAGGTGAGGACTTTGATCAATTGTTAGAGGGTGATGAAGGAGAGTTGACCTTTCAAGGGAATCGATTCCTTGCATTTAAGTAGAAGTATTTAAAAAACTAGGGAACTGTTTTTCCTAGTTTTTTCTATATATTTCTTAAAAAACGCGATAAACATAAGGGTTATCTGGTTTTTCGACTGGTGTGATACTTTCCAGTTCGACAGATGGGATGGATTGATTAAGGCTTTGGTGATAGGTGATTTCAATGGTACCTGTAGCTGAAACCCAGGTATCATTGTCAAATTCTGTAGGGCTACCAGTGACTAAGAGCCCAAAAACACCGGAGTCAGCAATACAGTGGATGACACCAAACCGGAAGAGAAAGAGGTCCCCTGGATTATCAGGGTCTTGGTAAACGAAACCTGTAAAGGTTATTTTTTTACCAACGAACCGGGTAGGATAGTCGTAAATAATTTCCATGACTTCCATGTAATTTTCTTTGGTGACTTCTATATGGTCTTGGCTAGCATAAATATCCATCGATTTCTGCATTTCCTCAGAATAGGCAGACTTGGTAAAGAAGGATGAAGTATCTGGCCTCAAATATTGAGTACTGGTGCCTTCTTGAACTTGCGTCTCAAGGTCATTGTCAGCAGAAAGAGGAAAGGTGTATCCTTTAGCTGAAACGGTGGTAGCATCAAGACTGACTGTTGGAAAAAGAAGACCAACTACTAGCGGTATTAAGAGAAGTCCATAGCTTTCTACCTTGTCTGTCCATTTGGTTAAATGGCTATGGGGTGTCATTTTTTTCATCCAAATGATTAATTGTACAATAGCAAGAATGAGAGCAATAACCATTGAAATATAGGCCAAGTAAGAATAGCGCATATTGATGTATTGGTCAAGTTTCCCAGATAGATAGAGATAGAGCGTAAGTTCAAAGTAGCCCAATAAAATAAGAAAACGAATCATTAGAGAACTCCAATCAAAAGCGTATAAAGGGTCGCAATGACACAGGAAACAGTAATAAATTGGACGATAGCCTTGCTGTTAAAATAACTCGTCATCATCAAAAGGTTTTTAACATCAATGATAGGCCCAATGATGAGGAAGGCAAGGACAGGAGCCATGCCAAAACTTGAGAGAAGGGAGGCACCGATAAAGGCATCCGCCTCGCTACAAAGCGATAGCAAGAAAGCCAGAAGCATCATGAGGAGAATTCCGGCAAGAGGCGTTGTTGAGATACTAAGCAGGATACGAGTGGGCACGTAGACTTGGACAATGCTGGCAAAAAGGCAGCCAAAGACCAGGTAGCGCCCTGTGTTAAAGAACTCATCAATAGCCTGAATTAAGGCTTGAAAGAGTTTTCGCCAGCCGGTCAAATCAGAAAAATCATGAACGTGAGCAGCTTCGCGGTCAGGCTTTAGAATGCTGTCTTGCTTGACAAAACCTAGTAAGATACCAAGCGTAAAGGCAATGAGAGCAGAACCCAGAGCCCTTAGCAAGGTCATGCGCCAGCTATTGCCAAAAGCTGTGAAGGTCGCAAAAAGAACAATTGGATTGATAACCGGGGCCGTTGCCAAGAAAGGGATGGCTGTGTAAGTGGGCACATTTTTCTCCAAGAAGCGATTGACGATTGGCACAATCCCACATTCACAGGATGGAAAGAAAAATCCGATAAAGGTTCCAAAAATAATCTGCAAGACACGGTTCTTGGGCAGGTACTTATGGACACGGTCTGGTGTGACATAGACCTCGATGACACCTGAGATCAAGGTTCCGATAAAGACAAAGGGAAGAGCTTCAATTATGATAGACATAAAGATAGCCCCAGCTTGAAGGACACTAGTGGGAAGGTTTTGAAACATGGTTAAGCGTCCTCAGTGTTCTCAGAAGATTCTTTAGCGTTGGGATCAGGAAATTCAACCTTTTCAAGGTCGTCAAATGATGCAAACTGCTCTAACAGTTTATCCCAATCATCTTGTTTTTTAAAAGTTACAGGCATGGTTATCTCCATTTCTAGACTTCATTTGTGTCTCTATTATACCTCAAAAACGTAAAAAAGGGGAATTGAGAGGAATTTCGCTCTAAATCTAAGTTTGAAGCGGATTAGCTTTCTCCATTTACTAGGAATCATGATATAATAAGGATTATGGATAAGAAATATTTACAGATGAGCGAAGCGCTCCAATTGACCCTAAAACAGATTGACACGGTTTTGAATTTGACGGCTGAAGGCAACACCATTCCCTTTATTGCTCGTTACCGTAAAGAAGCCACTGGTGACCTAGATGAGGTGGCGATTAAGGCCATTATCGATATGGATAAGAGCCTAACGGCCCTTGCGGACCGTAAGGAAACCGTGCTAGCCAAGATCGATTCTTTGGGCAAGCTGACCGAGCAATTGCGGGCAGAGATTGAGGCTGCTGAAAAGCTAGCTGACGTGGAAGAACTCTACCTTCCCTATAAGGAAAAACGCCGCACCAAGGCAACCATTGCCCGTGAGGCAGGTCTCTTAGACTTGACTAGACTAATCCTGCAAAATGTCTCTGATCTTGAGAGTCAGGCAGAAAAGTTTGTGTCAGAAGCTTTTCCAACAACCGACAAAGCCTTGGCTGGAGCGGTAGATATCTTAGCAGAAAGCTTAGCAGAAGATACTAAGCTCCGTGCTTGGACCTATAATGAAATTTGGACTAACTCTAGCTTGACCTCACAGGTCAAAGATGAGGACGCCGATGACAAACAAGTCTTCCAGCTTTATTATGATTTCTCAGAACCTGTAGCGAAACTCCAGGGCTATCGAACGCTTGCCATTAACCGCGGGGAAAATCTCGGTATTTTAAAAGTTGGTTTTAGCCACAACTTTGACAAGATGACCCGTTTTTACCAAGCTCGCTTTAAGGCCATGAATCCTTATATTGAGGCGGCCATCGTAGATGCCATTAAGAAAAAGATTGTGCCAGCTATGGAGCGTCGGGTGCGGGCGGAGTTAACAGAAAGTGCCGAAGATGGTGCCATTCAGCTCTTCTCAACCAACCTACGCAACCTCCTCTTGGTTCCACCGCTTAAGGGGAAAACGGTGCTTGGCTTTGATCCGGCCTTTCGGACGGGTGCCAAGCTCGCGGTTGTTGACGTGACAGGGAAGCTCTTGACCACGCAGGTTATTCATCCGGTTAAGCCGGCTTCTGCCCGCCAGATTGAGGAAGCTAAAAAAGAGCTTTCTCTCTTGATTGACCAATATGGCGTGGAGATTGTTGCTATCGGTAACGGGACAGCCAGCCGGGAAAGTGAAGCCTTTGTGGCAGAGATTTTACCGAATCACCCAGGGGTTTCCTATGTCATTGTCAATGAGAGTGGGGCTTCTGTCTACTCGGCATCTGAACTCGCTCGCCATGAATTTCCAGAGTTGACCGTGGAAAAACGCTCTGCTATTTCCATCGCCCGCCGTCTTCAGGATCCGCTGGCAGAACTTGTTAAAATCGATCCGAAATCGATCGGCGTTGGTCAGTACCAGCATGACGTTAGCCAGAAAAAACTTAGTGATCAATTGGACTTCGTGGTCGACACAGTGGTTAACCAAGTCGGTGTCAATGTCAACACAGCCAGTCCAGCGCTTCTAGCTCATGTGGCTGGCCTCAATAAGACCATTTCTGAAAATATTGTGGCCTACCGTGAGGAAAATGGCGAGCTTAAGAGCCGTCAGGAGTTGAAAAAAGTGCCTCGCTTGGGTGATAAAGCCTTCGAGCAGGCGGCAGGTTTCCTTCGATTGCCTAATGCCGCAAACGTTTTGGACAACACCGGGGTTCACCCGGAGTCCTATCCAGCAGTCGAGGCCCTTCTGAAACAGCTAAATATTAGTCAGCTGGATGAGGAAGCCCATGCTAAACTTCAAGCTTTGGATATTGCTAGAACAGCAGAGGATCTAGGCATTGGCCAAGCGACTTTGAAAGATATTGTGGCTGACCTCTTAAAACCAGGTCGTGATTTGCGCGACGATTTTGCAGCACCTGTCCTTCGTCAAGACGTCCTTGACATGAAGGATTTGAAAATTGGTCAAGAATTAGAAGGTGTGGTTCGTAATATTGTTGATTTCGGTGCCTTTGTGGATATCGGTGTCCACGAGGATGGTCTGATTCACATCTCTCGTATGGTTGAACGAAAACGCGATAAGAAAACAGGACGTCTCCCCCAATTACCACATCCGAGCACCCTTCTAGCGGTAGGGGACATTGTGACGGTTTGGGTAACAGAGGTAGATGTCAAACGCAGTCGTATCGGCCTTAGTCTGGTGAAACCGCGTGAACTTGACTGATTATGTGAAAAAGGTCTCTCTGGAAGACTTTGGAAAGCCCTTTAAGCATAGAGCCCATTGGAACAAACGTCTTCGGTCGACGGGCGGTCGCTTTTTTCCAAAGGATGGTCATTTAGATTTCAATCCCCAAATTTATGAAGAGCACGGTCTAGCTGTTTTTCGTCAGATTGTCCGACATGAGCTTTGCCACTACCATCTCTATTTTGAAAAGAAGGGCTACCGCCATGCAGATGCAGACTTTAAAGCTTTACTTCAGGCTGTGGATGGGTTGCGCTATGCCCCTAAGATTGCGACGCCTCAACAATACAAGGTTTATCTTTGTCAATCTTGCGGGCAAGTCTATCATCGCAAACGTCAAATTGATACGAAGAAATACCACTGTGGAAAATGTCACGGATTACTGCTATTTGACGGAATGGTAACAAGAGATTAGGGATGTTAAAAGTAGTTGACAAAAGTCCTTTTGGAGACCGTCGGTGGATATATTTTAAAATTATGGTATAATTAAAATTGCTGTTATTTTTAAGATAGAAGTGAAAGTGAATTGTTCGTATGAAGAAAATCAAGATAAATGGAAACCGTCCCTTAAGTGGTGAGATAACCATTTCAGGAGCTAAAAATTCAGTTGTTGCGCTTATTCCGGCTGCTATTTTGGCGGATGGAATTGTGACTCTAGACGGTGTTCCTAACATCTCTGATGTTGATAGTTTAATTAGTATTTTAGACATTATGGGTGTTAAGGTCACCATAGATGGCGAGACCTTAACCATTGACCCAAGTGGTCTCAAATCAATGCCTATGCCTTATGGTAAAATTAATAGTCTGCGTGCCTCTTATTATTTTTATGGCTCTTTATTGGGACGATTTGGGATAGCTACGGTTGGCTTACCTGGAGGATGTGATTTGGGGCCTCGTCCGATCGATCTCCATCTAAAGGCTTTCGAAGCCATGGGAGCTGAAATACGCTATGAAGGGGAAGCAATGACCCTTAAAGCGATTGAAGGACAATTGCACGGGGCAACCATCTATATGGATACCGTCTCTGTTGGAGCAACGATTAATACCATCTTGGCTGCTGTTAAGGCTAAAGGTAAGACTGTTATAGAGAATGCTGCTCGTGAACCAGAAATCATTGATGTAGCGACATTGCTCAACAATATGGGAGCACATATTCGTGGCGCAGGAACGGATGTCATAACGATTGAAGGTGTTGAGAAACTATCTGGTACCAGACATCAAGTCATTCCGGACCGTATCGAAGCTGGAACCTATATTGCTTTGGCGGCAGCTGTTGGGCAAGGCATTCAAATCAACAATGTTCTTTATGAACACTTGGAATCTTTTATTGCAAAATTAGAAGAAATGGGTGTTCGCATGACCATTTCTGAAGATAGTATTTATGTAGAGCCTCAGGAAAACTTAAAGGCAGTTACGATTCAGACGTCACCTTATCCAGGTTTTGCAACAGATTTGCAACAACCTCTAACTCCTTTGTTGCTCAAAACACAAGGTCAAGCGACGATTAAAGATACCATTTACGAAAAGCGTGTGGGTCATGTAGCAGAGTTGGCACGCATGTCAGCTGATATAGAGGTCAAGGGGAACCGTATTGTTTATCAGGGTGGCAATCCCTTAGAAGGAGCAGAGGTTAAGGCAACGGATCTACGGGCTGGAGCTGCTCTAGTTATCGCAGGATTGATGGCAACTGGTGAGACGGTGATCTCCAATGTTGAGTTTATTCTCCGTGGTTACTCTAATATTATTGGAAAATTAAGTGCCTTGGGTGCCAATATTCAGTTGATAGAAGAAAACTGATGGAAAGACTTTAAACGTTAGGGAAACTAAAATACCTGTCTTGTCGTTTTAAAGGTCTAACATCTGAGGAAACACACTCGGCTGAAAGGCTGGGTGTGTTTTTTAGGAGAAAAAGATGTGGGAAAAATTAGCTGAGTGGGCCCAATTTGAGACAGAACGCTTGATTTTAAGACCTTTTTGTTACCAAGATAAGGCTGACTTATATGCTATCATGTCTAACAAAGAGAACACGACCTTTCTTCACCCGCCAATCGAAAGCAAGGAGCTCTGTCAGCAATTACTAGTAGAAGGCTTCATGCGTCAGCCTTTAGGTATCTGGGCGATTGAAGAGAAAGAAACAAAGCGGATGATTGGCTCTATTCGCTTGGAAAATATTCAAGGGCGCCAAAAAAAAGCTGAAATTGGCTATTTCTTGCATCGAGACTTTTGGAGAAAAGGATATGGAGCAGAGTCCCTTGAAAGTATTGTTTTTTTATCCTTTACACAGCTGGGTCTCGGTCAACTGATCATCAAAACGCACGCTGAAAATAGAGCCAGTCAGTCCTTGGCCCAAAAACTGGGATTTCGCTTGGTGAAGGAGTATAAAGGGAGCGATCGCTATTCTCATAAGATGAGGGCCTTTAAGGATTACTGTCTTGACAATAGGACTTGGATTAATGGAAAAAGAGGAGATAAGTATGATAACAATTAAATCGGCACGAGAAATTGAAGCTATGGATAGAGCTGGTGATTTTTTGGCCAGTATCCACATCGGCCTGCGTGATCTTATCAAGCCAGGATTAGACATGTGGGAAGTAGAAGAATATGTCCGTCGCCGCTGTAAAGAGGAGAATGTCTTGCCCCTACAGATTGGAGTGGATGGGCATGTCATGGATTATCCTTATGCGACCTGTTGTGGTCTCAATGATGAGGTGGCCCACGCCTTTCCAAGGCATTATACCTTGAAAAAAGGGGATCTTCTTAAGGTTGATATGGTTCTTTCAGAACCTCTAGATAAGTCCATTCTTGATGTTGCTAAACTCGATTTTAATAACGTAGCAGTGATGAAAAAACATACCCAGTCCTATAGTGGTGGCTTGGCGGATTCTTGTTGGGCTTATGCGGTAGGGCAGGTCTCAGATGATGTCAAGCAGCTGATGGATGTTACCAAAGAATGCCTCTACCTTGGAATTGAAAAGGCTGTTGTGGGAAATCGTATCGGGGATATCGGGGCCGCCATTCAAGAACATGCCGAAAAAAACGGTTACGGGGTTGTCCGTGATTTGGTTGGTCACGGTGTTGGGCCGACCATGCACGAAGAACCTATGGTTCCCCATTATGGTAAAGCTGGCCGAGGGTTGCGCCTTAGAGAGGGGATGGTCCTCACGATTGAGCCGATGATCAATACGGGAACTTGGGAAATTGACACAGATATGGAGACAGGATGGGCTCACAAGACCCTTGATGGCGGCCTTTCCTGTCAATACGAACATCAATTCGTGATTACAAAAGATGGTCCTGTTATTTTAACCAGTCAAGGCGAAGAAGGAACTTACTAGGTATAAAGTATGAAAGCATTCGTTCAGAAAGTTGTTAACCACCCTTTTGTGCAGTATTTTATAAAACTCTATCAGGGGTCCGACATTGATTTGTCCAGTATTGCGGTAGCTTATTATTTTTTGGTGGCTGTTTTTCCAATCCTCTTTATGATGAGTTCAGCCTTACCATTTTTGCAAATCAATGTGGCAGATGTTCTAGGATTTCTAAAAACAACCCTGCCAGCAGAAGTCTTTGAAAATGTCAGCGGTATCGTAGAGAGCATTTTAACCAATCCATCCTCTGGTTGGTTGGGAATTTCTATAGCGACCGCCTTATGGACCTTTTCACAATCTATGATTATTTTGCAAAAGGCTTTCAATAAAGCATATGGTGCTGAGCAGCACAGGGATATGATTGTTGGCCGATTGGTAGGTATCTTAATTGGTCTTATCCTACAAGTGACGATCTTCTTAGTCCTGTCCGTTGGGGTGTTTGGTGAAACGATTATTAATTTCATTCACCGTTTCATTGATATTGATTTGGAATTCTTCCAGACCGTCCTGTCATGGACACAGCCGGTCATCTATGGTGGCTTTATCTTTGTCATCTTTCTTTTGTACTACATTTTACCCAATGTTCGCATTAAGAAAAAGCGATATGTCATCCCTGGAACGATTTTTGTGATCACGGTATTAACTGCAACTACTAATCTCGTGTCCTTCTATCTTAGCCAATACATGAACAAGTTTGAAAACTTTCAACTGGTTTCCTACGTTGTCTTGCTCTTGGTCATGGTTTGGTTTATCCTGATTGCACAGGTCTTAATTATTGGTGCCATCTTAAACGCCTCCTTCCAAAAATTGGATGAGCCCAATTTTACACCAAGAAGGGGTACAATCGTAGGAGTAAAGGAAAAGTGGCTTATGTTCAGACGAAAACGTGAGAATAAGGTAAGAGGTGTTAAGGGACTTCTAGTTATGGATGTGGATAGCACTCTGATTCGGGAAGAAGCTATTGATATTCTTGGAGAACTGGCAGGTGTAGGTAGTCAGGTTGCTGCGATTACAGAGCTGGCTATGCAAGGAAAACTTGATTTTGAAGAAGCTTTAGAAGAGCGTGTAGCCCTTCTAAAAGGCCTACCTGAAACAATCTTTGACCTGGTGGTCAATCAAATTACTCTGACAAAAGGGGCTAAAGAGTTGGTTGATGAATTGCATTCCAGAGGCTATAAAATTGGTCTTGTTTCAGGTGGTTTTCATGAGAATGTCGACCCAATCGCTAAAGAACTAGGAATTGATTATGTCAAAGCCAATCGTTTAGAAGTCCGTGAAGGTGTGTTAACAGGTCGGACAGAAGGAGAAATTGTCACCAAAGCCACTAAAGTAGCTATGTTAAGGGCCTGGGCGGATGAAAATGGTTTAGACTTATCTGATACAATCGCTATGGGAGATGGAGCCAACGACCTTCCAATGATTGAAACAGCAGGGATTGGCATTGCGTTTAATGCGAAACCTATTGTCAGAGCTTTAGCACCCTACCAGATTAATGATTATGACCTTTATCAAGTCATTCCGATATTAGAAGAGGTCAAGGCTAAAACTTTAGAAGATGATTAAGCTCATCTGGCGAAGGTATCAGTAGCTGTAACTTACATAAAAGATTGTTGTCTCACAAGTGACCCAGAATCATATGGAGACAACAATCTTTTTTTAAAAAAACAAGTCCGATAGTTTCTTATATGTGCCTGAGCCCATACAGCCCTGGGCTATAGCCCCGTTTAGTGTCAGCAATATTCAGAATATTAATGAATCAAAAGTAAAGCGTTTTCGTTTCTGCTTTTGGTTGACATTGAAAAAAAATAGGACTACACTAATGAAGGAAACTACATTTTTAATTCAACATATTGGAGGAAAACATCATGAACTTAGGAATTCTCGCACTTGGTATAGCAACACTTGGTGTCGGTATCGGTGTTGGTACCATGGTGAGTCGATTCTTTACAGCAGCGGCACGTCAGCCTGAGATGTACGACAAATTATTTACAACACTCTTTGTCGGGGTCGCCTTTATTGAAGGATCCTACTTTATCACTTTGGCCATGGCCTTTGTTCTTAAGTAAGTTCATCAAGTCTTATTTAAACGAGAAGGAGGTCTACAGTGGAATCCCATACTCCCCAACTAACAGTTGGTCCAATTACCTTTGATTTAACAATCTTAGCCATGACGCTATTAACGGTTTTACTGGTTTTTTTATTGGTGCTCTGGGCTAGTCGTGACATGCAACTAAAACCTAAGGGCAAGCAAAATGTCCTAGAGTGGGTTTATGATTTTGTCATTGGTGTGACTGCTCCAAATTTGGGACAGACATTGGCAAGAAAGTACTCGCTTTTTTACTTTACCTTGTTTACCTTTCTTATTGTTGCTAACAATCTAGGTTTGGTTGCCAAAATTGAAGGACATCATGAACTGAGCTACTGGATGTCACCGACAGCCAATATGTACTATGCCCTAGGCTTGTCCTTGATGATTACCCTTTTTAATAATTATCAGTCCCTCAAAATCAATGGGGTGAAGGGCTATTTCAAAGAATTTATTACCCCACCAGCTATGACCTTTTTTAATGTCTTAGAAGAATTCACCAATTTTTTGTCTTTGGGATTACGGTTATTCGGGAATATCTATGCGGGTGAAGTGGTCATTGATTTGATTATCCAAATGTCAAAAGTTAATGTTTTCACAGGACCGCTTAGTTTTGTCCTCAGTTTGTTATGGATTGCGTTTTCGGTCTTTATTTCGTGCCTCCAAGCTTACGTTTTTGTTCTCTTGGCGTCTATGTATTTAGGTAAGAAAATCAAACACCATGGTGAATAAGCTTATTGAAAGGGAATTGAAATTATGATTATTGCAGCATCTGCATTAAGCTCTATGCTAGGTCATTTTATTATTGTAACAGGCGCCTTTATTTTGCTCTTTATCTTGTTACGTCTTTTTGCTTGGTCTAAAATAACAGGTATCTTTGAAAAACGTGCCAGTCATATCTCAAGTGAAATCGATCGGGCTGAAAAGGCTAACGCTGAGGCAACAGATTTAGTCAACCAACGCCAAGAAGCGTTAGCAGAAGTTCGTAAAGTAGCGGATAGCATATTATTGGAAGCCAAGCAAACCGGTGAATCCATGAAAAAACGCATGGTTGCTGACGCTGAAAAACAGGTTGATGACATGAAAGCAAAAGCTGAACGTGATATTGAACGTAACCGCGCAGAAGCCATGGCTTCAATGCGCGATGAGGTTTCAGCCATGTCGCTCGACTTAGCCCAACAAATCCTGATGAAAGAACTGGACCCTGAGGGACAAAGTGACCTCATTGATCGCTATCTGGCAAAATTAGGAGAATAAGATGGAAACGAATAAATATGAGTTAGCCATAACATACTCCCAACGGTTGGTTCGTCAAGCGAGATCTGAAGGCAATCTGTCTGACTTATTCAAGGAGATTGAAGAGGTTTTAAGCGTTTTTGACCAACAAAACTTAGAGAAGTTTTTCGCTAACAATACCATCCCAGAAAAAGATAAGGCCAATATCCTGCATTTATTTCAGCAGGAGATTTCGCCGATTTTAGCTACATTTTTTGACCAAATTATTTTAAATTCAGAATACGACATTTTATATGCAAGTTTGGCAGAAGTGATTCATCATTCGCAAACAGCGATGGGCCAATATGACATGAGAGTAACTACTGTTGTGCCATTAACCTCGAGTCAAAAATTACAGATGATTGCTAAAGCCGAAAAACTCCTGGGCTTAAAGGTTCGACAAGTGATAGAAGAGATTAACCCAGGAATTATAGGGAGCTTTATCATTGAAGTCAACCATAAAATTATTGACGCAAGTGTTCGTCATCAGTTACAAAATGTCCAAAATCAGATGAAATAGGAAGTGGTGTCGTTTTGTCTATTAACACACAAGAAATTTCTGCTCTCATTAAGCAACAACTGGATCAATATACACCAAGTTTTAATGTCACCGAAACGGGCGTCGTGACCTATGTTGGTGATGGTATCGCAAGAGCACAGGGCCTTGATAATGCCATGAGTGGAGAATTGCTTCACTTTAGCAATGGGTCCTTTGGAATGGCTCAAAACTTAGAAACCCAAGATGTCGGGATTATCATTCTGGGTGATTTTTCGGGCATTCGTGAAGGAGATGTCGTCTCTAGAACTGGGAAAATCATGGAAGTCCCTGTTGGGGAAGGACTGATTGGCCGGGTTGTTAATCCTCTTGGTCAGCCGGTCGATGGGCTTGGTGCCATCAAATACCAAAAGACACGTCCCATTGAGGCTCCAGCTCCAGGAGTAATGGACCGTAAATCGGTTAAGGAACCTCTTCAAACAGGTATTAAGGCAATCGATGCCTTAGTGCCAATCGGTCGTGGGCAACGGGAACTCATTATTGGGGACCGTCAGACAGGAAAAACATCTATTGCCATTGATGCCATTTTGAACCAAAAAGACCAGGACATGATATGTATTTACGTGGCTATCGGTCAAAAGGAATCAACCGTTCGAACACAGGTGGAAACGCTACGGCGATATGGTGCTCTTGATTACACCATTGTCGTGACTGCTTCAGCTTCTCAACCATCTCCCTTGCTTTTCCTTGCTCCTTATGCAGGAGTTGCCATGGCGGAAGAATTTATGTATCAGGGCAAGCATGTGTTAATCGTCTACGATGATTTATCCAAACAAGCGGTCGCCTATCGGGAATTATCACTTTTACTGCGTCGCCCACCAGGTCGTGAAGCCTATCCTGGAGATGTTTTCTATCTTCATAGCCGTCTTCTTGAGCGGTCTGCTAAAGTATCTGATGACTTGGGCGGCGGTTCTATTACAGCTTTACCGTTCATCGAAACTCAGGCTGGAGACATCTCTGCCTATATCGCTACGAATGTGATTTCCATTACAGATGGACAGATTTTCCTTAAAGACAATCTCTTTCACTCAGGCATTCGACCAGCAGTCGATGCGGGCTCCTCTGTCTCTCGTGTCGGGGGTTCAGCCCAAATCAAGGCGATGAAAAAAGTAGCGGGAACCTTGCGGATTGATTTAGCCTCATACAGAGAGTTAGAAGCCTTTACACAATTTGGCTCAGATCTAGATGCTGCAACCCAAGCCAAACTTAACCGCGGACGTCGGACCATCGAGGTCTTGAAACAGCCCTTGCATGCTCCCATTCCTGTCGAAAAACAGGTCTTGATTCTCTACTGTTTAACACACGGCTTTTTAGACACGGTTCCTGTTCAGGACATTCCTGAGTTTGAACGCTCCTTGTATGACTATTTTGACCTGCGACATCAAGACCTCCTCGCCCATATTAGAGAGACCAAAGATTTGCCAGAAGAGGCGCTATTAGACGCGGCTATTCGAACCTTCAAAGAAGAAGGGTCTTATAAATAATTCAGTAAGAAAGGAGGATTAGCCATGGGGAATTCTCTCAATGAAATCAAGACGCGAATTGCATCAACAAAAAAAACCAGTCATATCACAGGAGCCATGCACATGGTGGCTGTCTCTCGTTTAGCCCGATCTGAGTCCCACGCTAAATCCTTTCAAATCTATACCCAAAAAATTCGTCAGATTACGACGGACTTGATGCAGGCAGAATTGGTTAAAGGATCGACCAATCCCATGCTCATTGAGCGGGATATCAAAAAAACAGCTTATCTTGTGATTACTTCTGATAAGGGGTTGGTTGGTTCCTATAATTCGACGATTCTAAGATCTATTATGGACATGATTGATCAGGACCATGATTCTGAAGATGAGTACGTGGTCTTATGTCTAGGTGGGATTGGAGCTGATTTCTTAAAAGCTCGTGGGATTACACCCATCTTTGAAATGCGAGGTCTGTCAGATCATCCTAGTTTTGAAGATGTCCGTCAGATTATTTCAAAGGCATTGGGAATGTATCAAAACGAGCTGTTTGATGCTCTTTATGTCTGTTATACGCACCATATTAATAGTTTGACCAGTCAGGTTCGGGTGGAACAGATGCTTCCGATCTCTCATCTGGATCCTAATGAAGCAGATGGCTATACGAAAACCTTTGATTTTGAACCTGATAGAGATGCTATTTTGGAACAACTCTTGCCCCAATATGCGGAATCGATGATCTATGGGGCGATTATAGATGCCAAGACGGCGGAGAGTGCAGCGAGTATGACAGCTATGCAGGCAGCAACTGACAATGCCATGCAAATTATATCGGACTTAACCATCCAATATAATCGTGCTCGTCAAGCAGGAATTACACAAGAGATTACCGAAATTGTTGGTGGTGCCAACGCTATTTCATAAGTTTGAAAAGAGGAAGAAAATGAGTTCAGGAAAAATTACGCAGGTCATTGGACCGGTCGTGGATGTCCGTTTTGAGCCAGACGCCAAAATCCCTGAAATTAATAATGCCCTAGTGGTTTACAAGAATGATGGCTCGAAACAAAAAGTTGTCCTAGAAGTAGCGATTGAACTAGGTGATGGCATTGTAAGAACCATTGCTATGACAGCGACAGAAGGGCTGACCAGAGGACTAGAGGTTATGGATACGGGGCGTCCTATTTCAGTTCCTGTTGGAAAAGAGACCTTGGGACGTGTTTTCAATGTCCTTGGGGATACCATTGATTTGGAACCTGAGATGGCAGAAGATGCTAAGCGTGAGCCAATCCATAAAAAAGCACCGACCTTTGACCAATTATCAACGTCAACTGAAATTTTAGAAACAGGTATTAAGGTCATTGACCTCTTAGCTCCGTACCTTAAAGGGGGGAAAGTTGGTCTCTTCGGAGGAGCTGGAGTTGGAAAAACGGTTCTTATCCAAGAATTGATTCATAACATTGCCCAAGAACACGGTGGGATCTCAGTCTTTACGGGTGTTGGTGAGCGGACTCGTGAAGGAAATGACCTTTATTGGGAAATGAAAGAGTCAGGCGTTATTGAAAAAACCGCCATGGTCTTTGGACAGATGAATGAACCGCCAGGAGCACGTATGCGTGTTGCCTTAACAGGACTGACCTTGGCAGAATATTTCCGTGATGTCGAAGGACAGGATGTCCTTCTCTTTATTGACAATATTTTCCGTTTCACACAAGCAGGGTCTGAAGTATCTGCCCTCATGGGACGTATGCCTTCGGCTGTTGGCTATCAACCAACCTTAGCAACAGAAATGGGGCAATTGCAAGAGCGGATTACCTCGACCAACAAGGGCTCTGTAACATCCATTCAGGCTATCTATGTCCCTGCTGATGACTACACAGATCCGGCTCCAGCAACAGCCTTTGCCCACTTGGATTCAACGACCAATTTGGAACGTAAGCTGACTCAGTTAGGGATTTACCCTGCGGTTGATCCTCTAGCGTCCAGCTCACGTGCCCTTGCTCCTGAAGTTGTCGGTGAAGAGCATTATGAGGTAGCAACAGAGGTTCAGCATATCTTGCAGCGCTACCATGAGCTTCAAGACATCATTGCCATTCTAGGGATGGATGAACTCTCCGAAGAAGAAAAAACCTTGGTTGCTCGAGCACGTCGGGTTCAATTCTTCCTTTCTCAAAACTTCAATGTCGCTGAGCAGTTTACAGGTATTCCAGGGTCTTATGTTCCTGTCAAGGAAACCGTTCGGGGCTTTAAGGAGATCCTTGAAGGGAAACATGACGGTTTGCCAGAAGATGCTTTCCGTAATGTTGGAACGATAGATGATGCCATCAAAAAAGCCAGACAAATGCAACTTTAAGAGGTGATTTATGAAGCAGATGACTGTCCAAATTGTAACGCCTGATGGGATTAAATATGATCACCATGCAGCCTATGTTCAATGCAAGACAACTGTCGGTGAGATGGGAATATGCCCAGGTCATTCCAATCTTATTGCTCCATTGGATATCGCAGAAATTAAGGTCCGTCGCATTGATGATGTCAATCATGTGGATTGGATTGCGGTCAATGGTGGAGTCATGGAAATCTCAAATGATATCATTACTATTGTTTCAGATGCTGCAGAACGGGATAGAGATATTGATGTCAGTCGAGCAGAGCGTGCTAAAATACTGGCTGAACAAGAACTTCAAGAAGCAGAGGAAACGCATTCTATTGACCAGGCTAGGCGCGCTCGAGTAGCCATGCAACGGGCGATCAACCGTATCCATGTCAGCAAGCACTAATAGAAATAATTAAAAAGGAAAGTAGGACGAGTGTCCTGCTTCTTTTTTGGCTCTGTTAAATGTGGAGAATAGTAACGTTGCCAGTCAGTAATAAGCATTAGAGTAGAAACTGATGGGATACAGTGGAAAGTTATCACATCAAAACAACAACAGTTAATGGGATTGTCGACGGGATTAACAATCGTAACCGTTTTGTGACCTCATCCAGTTCCTTTTTTAGAAAAAATGAAAGAGTCCTCTAAAAAAATGATATACTATGGGTAAGGATTATATCATAAGTCTAGAATGAGTTTGGGACTCATCTACAATGTGTCCTAAACAGAGGACTTGTATCACTATTATGTGTGAAAGGAAGAGGTGTTTCAATGCCAGCTCAGAAAAGAAAAAGATTTGTTTTAATAGTCGTTGCTATTATTGCCATCCTTAGTGCTGCTATTGGTATCCTAGCGCAATCCAGCAGGAGGCAAGCGATAGGTGCCTATGGGATCACACAGTATAAGGGGCATTTGACTATTCATGAGGACAATAGCGCCATTTTTAGACAAATTCTGTCTTACCAGTACAATGATTCCTTCAATGGTCAGTATGTGAGCCTTGGTACAGCAGGGAATATGCCTCAAGGATTTAAAATTCAGTCAGATGACATTCAGTACAGGGTTTATCGCAATGATATTCTAGTTAGCTCCAGCCATCCAGGAGAATTAAGCCATTCGGGTAGGGTTGAGACTGAAAATATGGGGGATGGATACCGACTAAAAATATATAATCCCGTAGCAGAGGGGGACAAAGTCCGGATTGAAGTGGACTGGCCTCTTCAAAACATCCTTTTTCCTTATCAGGATATTGCCGAGCTCAATTGGGTTCCAATTAGTGACTGGGATGTTGCCCTGTATAATGTTGACATTCAAGTCACAGCACCAGAGTATCAAGAGAGCCAACTTGCGGTTCACACAGGCTATCTTAGAGAAGCCGCTAAGATTGATAAAAAAGGATCTGATTATGTCCTCAAACTGGATTATTTAGAGCGAGGCAAAAATCTAGAATTGCATGGCTATTGGAACAGTGATATTTTATCTGCTGTTTCCAAAGACCAAATATTACCTCAAAACCAACTGTCTCATTATCAAGCAACCGAAGCTAATATCCAGAAATATTCCCAATGGGTAGAACGGATAACCTATTTTATCTTCCCTCTAGTATCAGGCGTTGTTATCCTTTTTGATGGTCTACGCTGGTATTACTTTAAAGGGCATATTGATTTGCGGACCAAGATGCTAAAAAATGGAAGGCTATACGAAAGCCCAAGTGATTTGAATCCCATGCAAGTAGCTAGAAGCATTTACAATATCGATTTTGATAAGATAAACCCTGCTAAAGGGGGTACGACTCTCATTGATTTTGACCATGTTGCTCAGGCGACTATTCTGGATCTGATTGATAGGGGAAATCTAGCCATTGAAGAAAAATCTAAGCAACCTGTGCTGACTCAGCTAACCGATAAAGGACTTACTGAGTCAGAAGCTATCTTTCTTGATATGGCCTTTGCTGGTCACATGACTTTAGAGATGGATCAGTTGTTTTCTGATTTTTCAGCTGAGAATCATGTGCTGAAGGCAAGAACTAAAAGTCAACAAACGGCTATTCGTCGAAGTGGTGAGAGCCTTATACAGCGATATAACAAAGCATTTAAAGAGTTGAGACAGGCGGTTGAAGACGACCATAGCCAGCTAAGACTACCAGCCTATTATCGCGACTTAGACCAATCAGAGAAAAGAAAATGGAAAAGTATAGGTTTAGCTTCTCTTCTTGTTGCAGTTACAGGTTTGCTCTTTTATCTCTATTTGCTCCTTCAATTTTCAACGCAAAGCTGGACTTTATTGCTTGTTTTGGTGGTGCTTCTTGGCAGTATTGTCTTCATTTATGCCAGCAAGAGTGACTTGGCTCGTCATGGCATTTTAACAGAGGAAGGATTAGAGCAGTATCATCTTTGGGAATCCTTTAAAAATATGCTTCGTGATATTGGAAAATTCGATAAAACAGAAGTCGAAGCGGTTGTTTTATGGAATAGGATTTTAGTCTATGCGACCCTTTTTGGATACGCTAAGGAAGTCAGCCGTGTTCTAAAAATGCACGACATTCAACTGGAAAATCCGTCGCTTAATGCCTATGTTTACCGTGGGTATTCCCCATTTTTGAGTTCCCGAACAGGTTCCTTTAACCAGGATATCAAGACTGCAAAAGAAGCCAGCAACTTTAGTGTTTCATCTGGTAGTAGCGGTGGTGGCTTTTCATCAGGTGGTTTCTCTGGCGGAGGCGGCGGAGGTGGCGGAGGCTCCTTCTAAGGAGAATCTAACATCCCTAAAAATAATTTTGCCAAAACTATTGACAAAGGGAAAAATCTTGCCTATAATAACGATATCAGAAAAGTAATTTAAAGGTGTTTTCAGGGAGCTTGTGGGTATTGTGAACAAGTAGCATCTCTTTATGAAAATTGGGCTGATATCACTAATGAATTCTAATACATAGGAATTCGGGGGGCACCCCTTACCGTGCAGCTTGTTGGTTGACAAGTACGAGATGATGGATTATTCTAGACATTTCCATCAATTGAGGTGGCACCGCGATTCCTATCGCCCTCACTTTCCCAAGGGAGAGTGAGGGCTTTTTCTTTTCCTAAAGAAAAGTATTGAAACTTAGAATAAAAAGGAGACTTTACATGAAAAGTAAAAAATTAGTAGCAGTTTTAGCTGCTTTAGCGGTATTGGTTATTGGTTATCTAGGTATAACAGGACTAACTGGACAAGACGGTGAGCAAACTGCATCAGAAAAGTCTGAAACAGTGTCCATCGGTGTTTTGCAATTTGTAACCCATGAATCTTTGGATGAGATTTATCAAGGGATTGAAGCTGGGCTTGCTGAAGGTGGCTATGACAAAGATAGTAATTTAACAATTAATTTTATGAATGCTGAGGCAGATCAGAATCAGATTCAAAAAATGAGTGAAAAATTAGTTGCCGATAAAAACGCAGCATTGATCGGGATTGCGACCCCAGCGGCTCAAGGTCTTGCCAATGCAACGAAAGACATTCCAGTCATCATGGGAGCTGTGACAGATCCTGTTGGCGCCAACTTGGTATCAGACTTGAAGAACCCTGGTGGCAATATCACAGGGGTTTCAGATGCGACACCTGTTGCAGATACGGTTGAGTTGATCCAAGAGATTTCTCCTGATGTGAAAACAATCGGTGCCCTCTACTCAAGCAGTGAAGATAACTCTCTTTCACAGGTTGAAGCCTTTACGGAAGCAGCCGAGAAAGCAGGTTATACAGTAGTACCTTATGCAGTACCATCAACCAATGAAATTGCAGCAACTGTTAATGCCATGTTACCTAAAGTAGATGCTGTATGGACTCCAACTGATAACACGATAGCGTCAGCTTTTCCAACCGTTGTCTCTGCCGCAAAAGAAGCGAAAAAACCTGTTTACACCAGTGTTGAGGCCATGGTGGAACAAGGTGGTATTGCTTCAGTGACTCTTAGCCAATACGATCTGGGGGTGGCTACTGGTAAAATGGCTGCAGCCATCTTAGACGGCGCAGATCCAGCTACGACTCCAGTTGAAATTTTCAGCGAAGGAACCATTGTTGTCAATAAAAAAGTTGCTGAAGAACTCGGTTTGACCATTCCAGATAGCTTGTTGGAAAAGGCAGCAACAGTGATTGACTAATTTACAGTTAGTGATAGACATATAGAAAGTAAACACATGATTTCAACTATTTCTCAGGGACTCCTCTGGACCGTACTAGGTCTTGGAATCTTTATGACCTTTCGGATTTTAAATTTCCCAGACATGACGACTGAAGGCTCCTTTCCTTTGGGAGGAGCAGTGGCAGTCACGTTAATTACCAAGGGGATTAATCCTTTTGCAGCGACCCTTGTGGCTATTTTAGCTGGGTGCTTAGCAGGTTTCGTGTCAGGACTTCTCTATACCAAGGGGAAAATCCCTACCCTCCTATCCGGTATTCTGGTCATGACATCTTGTCATTCTGTGATTCTCATGGTCATGAAGCGGGCTAATCTGGGGCTTCTGAATCAAACGGTTGCCCAAGATTATTTGCCATTTTCTAACGAGATAAACCAATTGGTGTTAGGTCTTATCGTAGTCGCCTTGGTCATTGGTTTAATGATTGCTTTCTTGGATACGCGGTTGGGACAGGCTTATATCGCTACTGGTGATAACAGAGATATGGCACGCTCCTTTGGCATCAATACGGATAAGATGGAACTGATGGGATTGGTTCTCTCCAATGGTATCGTCGCCTTGGCAGGAGCTCTTATTGCTCAACAGGAAGGCTATGCAGATGTCTCTCGAGGAATTGGGGTTATCGTTATCGGTCTGGCTAGTTTGATTATAGGTGAAGTCATGTTTTCAAATTTGACCATGTTAGAGCGTTTAATAACCATTGCTATCGGTGCCATTGCTTATCAATTCTTGATATTGGCAGTCATTAGTCTAGGCTTTAATACCAGCTATTTGCGCATCTATTCAGCTATGATTTTAGCGGTTTGCTTGATGGTTCCAGAGCTAAAAGCTAAATTCTTTAAGGGAGTGAAGGTGAGCAGATGACAGCAGTAGTAGAACTGATCGATGCCACCAAGGTGGTTAATAATGGCTTTAATGAAGAAAAAGTTATTCTAAATCATGTTAATTTGACCATTTATGAACGAGACTTTATAACGATTCTTGGGGGAAATGGTGCAGGCAAATCAACTCTTTTTAACACCATTGCAGGAACCTTGCCGCTCAGCAGTGGGCAAGTCCGTATTCTCGGAGAAAATGTGACCCATTGGCCGGCTGAAAAGCGAGCCAAGTACTTAGCTCGCGTCTTTCAAGACCCTAAGATGGGAACAGCTCCTCGGATGACAGTGGGAGAGAACCTCCTTATTGCCAAATACCGAGGGGAAAAGCGAGGCCTCATTTCTCGGAAATTAGCCAGCCATAGTGACCATTTTCTAGACTTGCTAGCTAAAACTGGAAACGGTTTGGAAAAACATTTGGAGACACCGACAGGACTCCTCTCAGGTGGTCAACGTCAAGCGCTAAGTCTCTTAATGACGACACTCAAACAACCAGAATTGCTTCTTCTAGATGAACACACAGCAGCCCTTGATCCTAAAACGAGCCAGTCGCTAATGGCTCTAACAGACCAATTTGTCAAAGAAGAACAATTAACAGCCCTGATGATCACCCACCGCATGGAGGACGCTCTCCAGTATGGGAATCGACTTATCGTGATGAAGGATGGGCAAATTGTCAAGGATTTGAATACAGCCCAAAAAGCGACCATGTCGCTAGCAGATTACTACCAGTTTTTTGAGTAGACAAATTTCAGCCTCCAGCTAGTTTGAGGTGCTAACCATATAATGGCTTTAGAAAAAAGAATTTTAAAGGGAGATGCTTAGAAAGTGTCTCTCTTATTCTTTCCGCATCACTGTGGAAAAAGTCTCTATTTTGATACCGTTTTCAGTGGCGTATACTAGAGGTAATAAATACTAGGAGGTGCCATATGGCAACATTTAAAGATGGATTTCTTTGGGGTGGTGCAGTTGCTGCCCATCAACTAGAAGGTGGCTGGCAAGAGGGCGGTAAAGGCATTAGCGTTGCGGACGTCATGACATCCGGCCGTCACGGCGTTCCGCGCGAAATCACAGCTGGCGTTCTTGAAGGGAAATACTACCCTAACCATGAAGCCATTGATTTTTACCATCGTTACAAGGAAGACATTGCTTTGTTTGCAGAAATGGGTTTCAAATGTTTCCGTACATCGATCGCTTGGACCCGTATCTTCCCTAAAGGCGATGAGTTAGAACCTAATGAAGAAGGGCTTCAATTTTACGATGACCTTTTTGATGAGTGCTTGAAATATGGGATTGAGCCCGTCGTAACCCTGTCTCACTTTGAGCTTCCTTATCATCTGGTGACAGAATACGGTGGCTTTCGTAACCGTAAGACCATTGCGTTTTTTGTTCGTTTTGCGGAAACCTGCTTTAAACGCTACAAAGACAAGGTCAAGTACTGGATGACCTTCAACGAAATCAATAACCAGGCTAACTACCAAGAAGATTTTGCACCATTTACCAATTCTGGAATTGTTTACCAAGAAGGTGAAAATCGTGAAGAAATCATGTATCAAGCCGCTCACTATGAGTTAGTAGCTTCTGCCCAAGCCGTAAAAATCGGGAAAGTCATCAATCCTGACTTTCAAATTGGCTGTATGATTGCTATGTGTCCGATTTATCCCGCAACCTGCAATCCGAAAGATATTTTATTGGCCCAAAAGGCTATGCAAAAACGCTATTACTTTACGGATGTTCATGTTCATGGATTCTACCCAGAACATATCTACAAATACTGGGAGCGTAAAGGTTTTACGATTGACATAACTGACCGAGATAAGCAAGATCTATTAGAAGGTACAGTTGATTATATTGGATTCAGTTATTATATGTCCTTTGCGATCTCTTACCATCGTGATAACCCACATTATGATTATTTGGAGACAGAAGACCTTGTCAAAAATGAATACGTAGAGGCTTCTGAGTGGGATTGGCAAATTGATCCTGAAGGTCTGAGATATGCGCTAAACTGGTTTACAGACATGTATCATCTTCCACTCTTTATTGTCGAAAATGGATTTGGTGCCATTGACCAAGTCGAAGCAGATGGGATGGTCCATGATGATTACCGTATTGACTACCTCAGTGCCCATATTAAGGAAATGAAAAAAGCGGTCGTTGAAGATGGTGTTGATTTGATGGGCTACACCCCTTGGGGCTGTATTGATTTGGTGTCTGCAGGTACAGGAGAAATGCGCAAGCGCTATGGTTTCATCTACGTTGACAAAGATGATGAAGGTAAGGGAACTTACGAACGGACACCTAAGAAATCCTTTGCTTGGTATCAAAAGGTCATTGCGACAAATGGCGAAGAAATCTAGGACTTCTGTGTGATAGGTCACATTGATTTTACCGAGGAGGAAAATTGTGGTTAAGCAAGTGTTACTCATGTGTGCTGGCGGGATGTCATCTTCCTTAATGGCTAAAAAGGTGACGGCTTATTTACAGGAGAAGGGGCAGACGATAGAAGTTGTGGCTCGGGGCATAGGTTATGGCAAGGAAGAACTCAAAAAAACAGCTGCCTATGACCTCTATCTGGTCAGTCCTCAGGTCAGGATGTATTTTGAAACCATAGAGAAACTTGCAGAGCAGGCCAAAAAGTCAGTCTTACAAGTTCCAGCCCCCGCCTATGTTCCCATTCCAAAGGGAATTATGGCTATGGCAGACTTAATTCTAGCCCACTTTTCCGCAAATCAATTAGATTGATACTAAGATTTCCGCATTGATGCGGAAAAAAGCTCTCTTCACAATGTAAGCGTTTTAACGTATACTGAAATTATCAATAAAAAAGGAGCTATTATTATGGCAAAAGCATTAATTATTTGTGCAGCGGGCATGTCTTCGTCTTTAATGGCTAAGAAAACCACTGAGTTTCTCAAGTCTAAAGGACATGACATTGAAGTGGATGCGATCAATGCTAACGAGGGGGGCAAGGCTATTGATAAGGGAGATTTTGATCTTTATCTAATCAGCCCACAGACCAAAATGTACTTTAAACAATTTTCCGAAGCAGCGGAACGATCAGGCCGTAAGATTGCCCAAATTCCGCCACAAGCCTATATTCCAATTCCGATGGGTATCGAGAAGATGGCAAATCTTATTCTGGAGAGCCTTTAGTTTTTTTCTTATGTATGGTATGGTAAATCTGACTGATTAAGGTGGAGGCAGTGATATGCTCACAAACAAGGAAAAAACACTTGTTCAGCATTTGCTGAAACATAGGGAAGATTATACGACCAGCATGGAACTAGGTGAACTTTTGTCTTGTTCGGATCGAACCATTCGAACCTATATTCGCAATATCTCTCAGGAATTGGCAGATGTTGCTGGTGTCGAATTAGTTTCTAAACAAGGTCAAGGCTATCAATTGAGGGTTCAAGATGAAGAAACCTTTAAACAATTGACCAAAGAATTTGGCCAGGCAGAAGTCGCCTTTAGTTCCCTTGAAACGACTGACATCAACGATCGGCATAGTTATATTCTAAATAAACTATTGCTGGAGCAGAAGAAACTTTTCTTTGATGATTTGGCCGAGGAGCTATTTGTCAGCCGTTCAACCCTTTCCAGTGATTTTAAAAAGATCAGAAAAGACTTAGCGCCCTATCACCTCAAGATTGAAAGCAGAGCGAATAAAGGGGTCTATGTCGAAGGGGAAGAACAGCAAATTCGCCGTTTTATCATGGATTATTTCTTTAGCAGTGGGTTTTTCCAGACTCTTTACCAGTATGTGGACGAAGAGCTGGTTTACGGAAAAATCAACTTTGAAGCCCTGACGGTTATTGTCCTAGACGAGTGCCGAGAGGCAAAACTCAAACTATCTGATTTTGTCATTCAAAACTTAGTGGTCCACCTTGCCCTTGCCATTCGCCGCTTAGCGGAAGGCTTTCAAATTTCGGCTATTGATGAGGCCATCGGCGATCAATATGTAAAAGAATTTGAAGTGGCTAGGAAAATCATGGATCGTATCAGTCTGGCGACAAAACTTCATTTTCCTGAGGAGGAAGTTGCCTATATTGCCCTCCACCTCATTTCCAAAGGAAAGATAGAAAATGGCAGTTCGCATGATCTAGACGATGTCTCTCGAATCCGTCAGGAACTGAATCAGGCCTTAGAAGGGATTGGTGATCAGCACTTTGCGGGCCTCCAGCAGGATTTTCAATTGTTAGAAGGTCTTCTAACGCATTTAACAACGCTCTACCTGCGGAGCAGCAACGGGATTGTTCTTGAAAATCCTCTGCTAGAGGACATCAAAACCAACTACCCTCAGGCTTTTGAACTAGCTAAGGAAACCCTAGAGATCATGCCATCCTTTCAAGATTTTGTCTTGTCAGATGATGAGATTGCCTATGTAGCTCTTCACTTTATGGCGGCTCAGGAACGGTACAAGGAACAATTCAAATTCAATGTTCTGGTCATCTGTGCCACCGGCTACGGTTCAGCTCAAATGCTTCGCAGTCGAATTGAGAATGAACTGAGACAGTATGTGACCATTAGCGATGTGATTGGCTACTACGAGATTACCGATGAGAAGCTCAAGGGTATCGATTTTATCATTTCGTCTATCGATCTTTCCAATCTGATTTTTAGTGTCCCTGTTTACACAACATCAGTCTTTTTAAAAGAGGACGAACTGGCTGATATTCGTCAAAAAATTGAGCAATTAGATCAAGTTTGTCACCAGAACAAGCAAAAAGCAGACGTTAATCATCAAGATATAAGCCAACTCTTTGATCAGATGTTTTCAGCCGACTATTTTATCAGCTATGACACATCGATTCCATCAAAGGATCAGATTTTAGAAGAACTGGTAGATAGTCTCAGTCGTCATGAACAATCCCCTTATAAGGAACGGATGCTGGAATTGATGACTCAGCGGGAACGGCTCAGTTCGATTCTCTTTAGCGAAACAATCGCTGTGCCGCACCCCATCAAGCCAGTATCAGAAACCTTAAAAATCGCAGTTGCTCTCATTCCGTCAGGACTGCGTTGGGAGGATGAAGCAGATGGCATCAAACTAGTCTTTCTACCCTCCCTCAGCATAGGGAGCAATGACGGACTAAAAACAATTACCAATGTCATTGTCGATCTTGTAGACCAGCCTGATTTGATCGAAAAAATCAGCCAATCTCAAGATTTTGAGACATTTAAACGATTATTTGTAGAAGAATTAGGAGGAGAGAGATGAACCCTGAAGATGTACAGGTTGCTGCCTTTGAAATTATTTTAAATAGCGGCAATGCTCGGACCGTTGTCCATGAAGCCTTTGCTGCAATGAGAGAAGGGCGTTATGAGGACGCTGCCCAAAAATTAGAAGATGCCAATGAGGAGCTTTTGCTAGCCCATCAGGCACAGACCCATCTTCTGCAAGAATATGCAGGTGGGACCGAAATTAAAATAGAAATCATCATGGTTCATGCTCAGGATCACCTGATGACAACCATGACCTTGAGGGAAGTTGCTCTTGAGATGTTAGAGTTATATAGAAAAGTCAATTAAAAGTATTAAGGAAGGAGGACTGACGATGCAAGAACATGAAAAAAAAGTCTTGGAGAAAAGGAAACAGGATGCTGCGATTAAAACAATGTATTATAATCGTTATTTTATGATTAGATATGTGACAGTATTCTTTTTAGTTATTAATCTAAATTGGGCGGCCATCCTCTATCTGATGGATTCTCCCACTATGATGTTGATTCCTTGCTTGCTTCTTGTTTTTGCAATTCGAGCTATGTGGGAACAGTATACAATGTATACCAAGGAGCAAAAGAAAGCGCGCTATACCAAATATTTTCATTGGACAAGTATGGTTATCAACTTAGTAATCATCATCCTAGTCATATTTCAGCAGCATCAGTCGCTTTTTCCTTTCATTAAGATGTCTTTAGCAGGGACAATCACTGTTATTTCAATCCAACTCATTGGTCTGTTACTTTCATCATTAGTACTTGTAAAACTTAAAAAAATAAATCTCAAAAAAGATAAGCAATATAAAAGAGTTAAGCACTATTTAGCATCTATTAAATTGTAAAACAATGAAACACAAATAAGGAGGAAAATCATGTTTCAGTTTTTAGAAAAGTACCTTATGGGTCCTATGACGAAGATTTCTTCGTATAGACCTGTTCGAGCAATTGTTGCTGCAGGTATGGCATCTATTCCATTGACAATTGTCGGGTCAGCCTTCCTCGTTCTCGGGGTAATTCCACAAGCCTTTCCCATTTTGGCAGGTGTTTGGGCGGCAACTTTTGATAAATTCGCCGCTCTGACTTTATTGGCATACAAGTGTTCTATGGGAATTTTCTCACTCTATTTTGCCTTTGTCATGGGTTATGAGTATACTAAAATTTATCAAGAAGAAGAAGGGGTAAATATTACGCCTACAAATGGGGGTCTACTCTCCGTATTTGCCTTCTTTATGACAATTCCAGAATTAATATGGTCAAATGGTCAAATGGAGTTGGTTACTGGAGAGTCTACCATTAATGGCTGGACTGTCGGAGGAGATAGTTTAGCACGTCTGGCTAGTTCTGGGATGTTTACGGCTATCCTTATGACAGTGCTTGCTGTTCAACTTTATAAACTTTGTGTAGTTAAAAATTGGGTTGTTAAGATGCCAGAGGCTGTCCCAGAAGGAGTTTCTCGTTCATTCACAGCATTGATTCCTGCCTTTGTAGTGGCTTTCACAGTATTGTTGATTAACTGTGTCTTTATCTTTATGGGAACAGACATCTATAAAGTAATTGCTATTCCGTTTGCCTTTGTTGCTAATATTACCAATTCACTTCCAGGCATCATTGTCATCTACTTCCTTGTTCATGCTCTTTGGTTGGTTGGTATTCATGGTGCCACTATCGTTATGGGATTAGTCAATCCAATTCTTTTAGCAAATATGGCTCAAAACGTTAATGGTGAATTCTTTGCCTATGCGGGTGAGTTTACTAATGCCTATGTTACAGTAGGTGGCTCAGGGGCCACACTCGGAATGACAATATTTATTGCTTTTTTGGCGAAATCAGAACAATTAAAAATGCTAGGAAAAGCGTCACTTGGTCCTGCTATTTTTAACATCAATGAACCAATTATCTTTGGTTTACCAGTGGTTTATAACCCAACACTGGCCATTCCATTTGTCCTTGCCCCAATAGTCTCTGCTGTTATTGCTTTCTTGTCAGTCGATTATGGATTTGCTGCAAAAGCCATTGTTCAAACCCCGTGGCCATCTCCAGCAGGTCTTGGTGCTTTCGTTGGATCAGGAGGAGATTTTAAAGCGGCACTTACAGCCCTTGTGTGCGTGGGGGCAGCCTTCCTTATTTGGTTCCCATTCATTAAGTATTATGATAATCAACTTTATAAACAAGAACAGGAACTGGCAAGTGAAGCAGGCTCTGATACAGTTATATCTTAAAAACATTTTGCCACTCATCGAATGTTTATAAAACCTTGTCGTGTCGAAAGACCCGATAAGGTTCTTTTTCTTGCAAGCGATTATCTCCATCTCCATCTTTGTCATTCATCATAAATTACGGTATAATAAGTAATGATAATGTCATTTAAAATGGCATAGGCTGTAAATCGACTTGGTCAAACCTTTTGGCGACCGAGGACCGTATGTAAATAAATCACCGAACGTGAGCTTGTGGCTCTCGATTCGCAAAAGGAGTAAAAATAGAAATGGCAAACATTAAAATCATGGCGCTAGGAGGGGTCCGTGAAAACGGGAAAAACCTTTATGTCGCTGAAATCGAAGGCACCATCTTTGTCTTAGATGCGGGATTGAAGTATCCAGAAAACGACCAGCTCGGAGTTGATTTGGTCATCCCGAATATGGATTATTTGGTAGAAAATAAAGCCCGTGTTGCGGGCGTCTTTTTGACACACGGGCACGCAGATGCTATCGGCGCTCTTCCTTACCTCTTGGCTAAGGTAAAAGTACCAGTCTTTGGTTCGGAATTAACCATTGAATTAGCTAAATTGGTGGTTAAAGGGTATGACCCTACTAAGAAATTCAACGATTTTCATATCATCAATCCTGAGACGGAAATTGACTTTGGTGTCTCTGAAGTCTCATTTTTCAAAACGACACATTCCATTCCTGAGAGTTTAGGTATTGTGTTGAAAACTGAGACGGGCAATATTGTATACACTGGGGACTTCAAGTTTGATCAGGCTGCAGAAACTGGTTATCAAACGGACTTTGCCCGTCTTGCAGAAATTGGTCGAGAGGGCGTCTTAGCGTTATTGAGTGCTTCTGCTAATGCAGATAGTAATATCCAAATTGCTAGTGAGCGAGAGGCTGCCTCAGAAGTCACTAATGTAATGGCCGATTGTGAAGGCCGTGTCATTGTGGCGGCTGTAGCAAGTAATCTTGCTCGGATTCAGCAAATTTTTGAAGCAGCAGATGTTACTGGTCGGCGTATACTGTTGACTGGTTATGATGTGGAAAACATTGTTCGTACCGCTATGAAACTCAAGAAACTCAAGGTTTCCAATGAACGCTTGATTATCAAACCCAAAGATTTGCCACGCTTTGAAGATCATGAACTAGTGATTTTAGAAACAGGTCGTATCGGAGAACCGCTTGAAGGACTTCGAAAGATGGCAATTGGTCGTCACCGTTATGTCCAAATTAAAGAGGGTGACACAGTCTTTGTAGCGACAACGCCAACAGTTTCTAAAGAAGCTGTAGTAGCACGTGTCGAAAACTTGATCTACCGAGCTGGTGGTGAAGTGAAATCCATTACCAACAACCTTAGAGTTTCAGGACATGGGAATTCCCGTGACTTACAGCTGATGATTAATATACTCAACCCTCAATTCCTCTTTCCTATTCAGGGGGAATACCGTCAGTTGGCAGCGCATGCTGAGGCAGCTCAAGAGGTTGGTGTTTTACCAGAAAACATTCACATCATGAAACGAGGTAATGTCATGGTCTATGAAGGAGATAATTTCCTCCATTCAGACACCGTGGCTTCTGGAGATGTTCTTTTGGATGGACAAGCCATTGGTGATGTTGGTAATGTTGTTCTTCGAGACCGTAAATTGCTGTCAGAGGAAGGGATCTTTATCGTCGCTATGACCATTAACCGTAAACAGAAAAAAATTGTGGCTAAGGCAAAGGTTCATACACGTGGTTTTGTCTATGTTAAAAAGAGCAAGGATATCCTGAGCGAGGCATCAGACATTGTCAACACAGCTGTTGAAACCTATCTGGCTCAAGATAATTTTGACTGGGCGGACTTGAAAAACGTTGTTCGTGATGCCCTTGGGAAATACCTCTTTGACCAAACAAAACGCCGTCCAACAGTATTACCCGTTTTGATGGAAGTCCGTTAGACTTAATAGTGTAATTTTTTGAGGCTGGGGCGACCCAAGCCTCTCTTTTAAAAAAGGAGACGAGAATGGCTGTTTTTCAAATCGAATACCGCTCTGAAGTTTTAGATTTAGAGTACCCTGTCAATGTGATCTATCCCGACTTGTCTCGAGTTGATCATCCTGATGACACAGATATACCGGTCTTATATTTGCTGCACGGCATGGGAGGGAATCATAATTCCTGGCTTAAACGGACACGATTAGAACGCTTAGTTCGCTCAACTAATCTGATTATTGTGCTTCCAAATGTCAATAATGCATGGTACACCAATACTCAGTACGGTTACCGTTACTTTGATGCGCTGACAGAAGAATTGCCAAAAGTTCTCCAGCGCTTTTTCCCGAATATGACTAAAAAGCGTGAGAAAACCTTTATTGCAGGGCTATCCATGGGAGGATACGGTGCCTTTAAAATAGCGCTTGAAACCAATCGCTTTAGCCATGCAGCAAGCCTTTCAGGCGCCTTGAGTTTTGATGGTATGCTGACTGAGTCCTTAGATAACCTCGCTTATTGGGAAGGTATTTTCGGGCCCATTGATCAGTTTCAAGAGCAAGCAACACCTCTCCTTGATTCAGCTGAGCTGTCGGACAAGAAAACTAAGTTCTTGGCATGGTGTGGCGAGCAAGATTATCTCTTCCATCAAAATAATCTTGCTACTGAAAAATTGGCCCAAAAAGGGCTTGATATTGACTATTCGACTAGTCCAGGAACACATGATTGGTATTATTGGGAAAAAGAAATCGAAACGGTTCTTAAATGGCTACCAGTAGACTATAAGCCAGAGGAACGCTTATCTTAAATGGATTTAAGAAATTCTTTAGGAAGGCATGGTAAACTGGTCAGTCCATAAGGTTAGCGTTAAAACAGTATTAGCTTTTAGAGAGCAATGACCTGATAACAGTTGACCTGAATACCAAGGAGGCTTTTATGAAACGTATCTTACTGTTTCCTTTTCGTGTGGTTGGATTTATCTTACGATTTTGTGTAACTCTGATAACGACAATTGTTGTTGCAAGTCTTGCCTTTTTGAGCCTTATCTATGTGTTAAACACCGATACTTTTGCTGACTCTGCCTTGACTCAGTCGATTAATGCAGGTTTGGCTCAAGTGGTCCAAACCTTTCAAGATCAAAGCATTAGTCAGGATCTGTCCCATTTAACGACAGATGTGGTTCAGACAACTGAAGGGGCACGATGGGAAAGCAATCAAGCCACTATTTATATCGCTTCGGTAGATTCCACCTTTCATGAAGCATACCAACAGGCCATCGCCAACTGGAATGCAACAGGAAGTTTCACCTTTACTATAGTGGACTCCAGTGACGAAGCAGATATCATTGCAACTGACTACGCTGATCCAGAAACGCCAGCAGCGGGACTAGCAGAAACAACGGTAAATCCTGTAACCAAACGCTTGGTTACTGCGACGGTCAAGCTTAATAGCCACTATTTACTAGATCCTCAATATGGGTATGAAATGGACCGGATTGTCCACACAGCAGAGCATGAACTAGGGCATGCGATTGGTCTAGGTCACGAAGACAGCAAGACATCTGTTATGGCTTCAGCAGGCTCTTTCAATGGCATTCAAGAAACGGATATTCTAGCTGTTCAGGCCCTTTACAGCACACCATAAAAAGGAGAATCGGTGAAATATCTTAAACAATTAATCTTTGTCTATCCTCAGCAGGCCCTGCTTTTTTTCCTTAATACTGGTCTGTTTTTAACCTTTCGATTGCAAATGGCTAACCTCGCGCAAACCACGGGCTTGGCTGATTTTTATAACAACTATGCACCCTTGTGGCTGCAAAATATGACCGCAGGCAGTCTGGACAGATTCCAAACTTTTTTGCAAAATTCTTCTTGGGCCTGGTTAGTGGCCAGTCTGATCCTACTCATCCTCTGGCGTTGGTTGTCCAAGCTCCTGCGGACGATTTTGATGTTGGCTCTTTTAGTTCTTGCTGGATGGCTGATCTGGAAACTGCAAATTATCGCATAAAAAACAGGCCTTGGCCTGTTTCAGATTGAAGACTAAGTCTCTTTTGAAACTTTCCTCAGGTGATAACGGACGGTAGCGACTCCCTTCGGGGTTCCAAACCTAAGTTTTGAGCCTAAGGTCTCAAAACTTCCGAGAGCCTGAAACTACTGCGTTTCAGGCTCTTTTATCACGGCAGAAAGTTTCCGTTTTTGCTTGCCTCGCTCGCTAAAAATCCATTATTTTAAAGCATTAGGCAAACTTTTGAAGATCATCAACACAGAAAACAGGGTTTGTCTACGCTCTCAATCAGGCTTTGGCCTGTTTTTCTCTTAGTCCAGCAAATATTTCTAGGATAAACCTTCTAAAATCTGCTATAATAAGAACATGATTATCTTACATGCCAATAATATTGGACGGAGCTTTGCGGGCGACGTCCTCTTTGAAAACATTGATCTTCAGATTGATGAACGGGACCGAATTGCCCTAGTTGGCCGCAACGGCGCTGGCAAATCGACCCTGTTAAAAATATTAGTGGGCGAAGAAGCGCCTAGTACAGGAACGATCAATAAAAAACGGGACATTTCCCACTCCTACTTGGCTCAGGATAGCCGGTTTGAGTCCAGCAAGACCATCTATGAGGAGATGTTGGCGGTTTTTTCAGATCTTCGCCAAAGGGAAGCTAACCTACGGCAGATGGAAAATCAGATGTCTGAGCTCTCAGGCGCAGACCTTGAGCGCTTGATGGCCGACTATGACCGTTTGTCTGAGGCCTTTCGACTCGAGGGAGGGTTCACCTACGAGGCTGATATTAAGTCCATTCTCAATGGCTTTAAGTTTGACCAGACCATGTGGGACAAGCCAATTGCGGAGCTCTCTGGTGGCCAGAACACCCGCCTAGCCCTAGCCAAAATGCTTCTGGAAAAACCAGATTTACTGGTCCTTGATGAGCCGACCAACCACCTGGACATTGAGACCATTGCCTGGTTGGAAACTTACCTTGTCAACTACAAAGGTGCCCTTCTTATCGTCAGCCACGACCGTTATTTCCTTGACAAGGTGGCGACACTGACCATGGATTTGACACCGAACCGTCTGGACCGTTATGTGGGCAATTACTCTCAGTTTATGGACCTTAAGGCGCAAAAGCTAGCCACAGAAGCCCAAAACTATGAGAAGCAGCAGAAGGAAATTGCTAAGCTCGAAGACTTTGTTCAGCGCAATATCGTCAGAGCCTCGACCACCAAGCGGGCCCAAGCCCGTCGCAAACAGCTGGAAAAAATGGACCGTCTGGACAAGCCAGACCTGCACACCAAGTCGGCTCACATGACCTTCAAGTCCGCTAAACCATCTGGCAATGAGGTCTTGACAGTCGAAGATGCGGCCATTGGTTATGAGGGCAATGTTCTGTCAGCACCGATTACCCTTGATCAGCGCAAGTACGATGCCATTGCCATCGTCGGGCCAAACGGAATTGGAAAAACAACCTTTCTCAAGTCGGTGCTAGGGACCATCCCCTTCATCACCGGCCAAGCCAAGTATGGGGCCAATGTGGATGTTGGCTACTACGACCAGAACCAGTCGGATTTGACCCCCAATAACACCGTTTTAGACGAGTTGTGGAACGACTTTAGGACAACACCAGAGGTGGACCTCAGAAACCGACTCGGAGCCTTTCTTTTCTCAGGAGACGATGTCAAAAAATCGATCGGCATGCTGTCAGGTGGTGAGCGGGCGCGTGTCCTCCTGGCCAAACTCTCCATGCAGGACAAGAACTTTCTCATTCTGGATGAGCCGACCAACCACTTGGACATTGACAGCAAGGAAGTTCTGGAAAATGCCCTCATCGACTTTGATGGGACGCTCCTTTTTGTCAGCCATGACCGCTATTTCATCAACCGGGTAGCAACCAAGATACTAGAGTTGTCAGAGTCAGGCTCGACCCTCTATCTCGGTGATTATGATTATTATGTGGCCAAAAAGGCAGAGCAGGAAGCTAACCTCGCCACAGAAGCAGCAACTGTGAGTGGACAGGACCTCTCAGACCAGTCAGCGCCAGCCAGCCAGTCTTATCAGGCCAGCAAGGACGCCCAGAGAGAGCAGCGCAAACTGACGCGGCGCATTGAGCAAATCGAGACCGAACTCGAAAGTCTGGAAGAATCCATTAGCCAACTGACCGTGCAGATGGGAGAGACCAATGATGCAGGCACCCTGATCGACCTGCAAAAAGATATCGATCAGCTGACCCAGCAAACGGAATCCCTTATGGAAGAATGGGAAGCCCTCAGCCAGCAGTTGGAGGACTAAAAAGGGAGGAGAGGCTAATGACTAATTACGGAGTCATCTTTCGCAAACTACGGCAAAACCGTCACTACTCTCTGAAACAGATTGCTGGTGATGAATTATCCATCGCTCAGCTTTCACGCTTTGAAAGAGGGGATTCAGACCTCTCATTTAGCAAATTTATCTATGCTTTGAACAAATTACACTTAACCATGGATGATTTCATGGCAGCAGTTGAAGGCTATAAAAATAATGACCGTGTCTCTTTAATGTCTGACATTATTACCCTAGATTATGAGAGAAATGTGGCAGGTTTCAAAGCCCTCAAACGGATTGAGGACGCTAAATATCAAACCAACCCGAAGGATGAGACTGCAAAACTCAACAGTATCTTGCTACAAGGGTTCATCTGTCAATACGATGACACTTCTCAGATGGCTGAGGATGATTTAGCCTTTGTTTCCGATTATCTCTTTTGCACTGAGGAGTGGGGGATGTACGAAATTATCTTAGTAGGCAATCTCTATGTCTATTATGAGATGCCTCAGATCTCCAGAATGGTTTCTGAAATCCTAAAACATCGAAACTTTTACCAGGAGATTGGGCGCCATCGGAGTCTAGTGATTTTGACACTGCTCAATGTTTATATGACCAGTATTGAACGCCAGAAATTTTTGGAAGCAGACCATTTTCGGTCTGAGCTCAAGAAACTGTTAAATAATGAAACACAGGCGTATCATCGTATGATTTTTCTCTATCTCAACGGATTTTACGCCTACAAGCATGGTGATAAGACTGGAAAAAATCAGATGGAACAAGTCATTGCGATGTTTGAAGCCATTGAATCTCATAACCCTGCAATGAATTACAAGGAACACTATAAGAAATGGGTGACTTGACATTTAATTCTCTTATTTGCAAATAAAATAAATCTCCCGAATTATTCCGGTATACTAGGACAAGGAATTATTTTGGAGGTTTTTTTATGAACAAGAATGCAACAAAACTGATATCTAGTCGTGTCGTTAATAAAATTGGGAATGTACTCTATGATTATGGTAATAATGCTTGGATGGCTTCTCTAGGAGCTATCGGTCAACAATTCTTAGGGTTTTACCAATTAGCTGATTTGCTGACGTCTATTGTCTTTAATCCATTTGGTGGAGTTATTGCAGACCGCTTTAAACGGCGACATATTCTTCTGATGACAGATGCTATCTGCGCTCTCCTTTGTTTTTCGATCGCTTTTGTTTCCAATGAGAAACTGATGCTTTATGCATTAATAGGTGTCAATATCGTTTTAGCAATTTCATCGGCCTTTTCTAGTCCTGCTAATAAATCATTTATTACCAGTGTGGTCTCTAAAAAAGAATTAGTAACTTATAATTCTAACTTAGAAGTGGCCCTGAAAATCATTAGTGTTTCAGCACCCCTTCTGTCTTATTTGGTTTTAAAATGGACGACCTTGCAAATGACTTTGCTCTTAGATGGCCTTAGTTTTTTAGTATCTTTCGTTCTCGTCTGGGCCATCAAAATCGAGGAAGCAGAGTCTACAAGTTCAAAAACTCCGTTAACGGTAAAGAGTATTATTGCGGATATGCTTGAAGGCGTTCGCTTTATTTTCTCTCAAAAAGAAGTTTTCTTTCTACTTATGGTAGCGTCTTTGGTTAATCTTTTTATCGCTGCCCTCAATTATTTACTGCCTTTTTCAGATAAACTCTATGGTCATTCAGGGAGTTATGCAACGCTTTTAAGTTTGGGAGCTGGAGGAGCCATTTGCGGAGCATTGGTGGCTAGAAAAGTATCAGACACTATGCATGCTTTGCTCCTTAGCTTAACCTTCTGTGGATTAAGTTTAACTGTCATGGCCATGCCTCTACCGACAATATTAGCGCAGTCAGGGCATTTTTTCTTTGAATTCTTTTTAACCATCTTTAATATCCATTTCTTTAGCCAAGTCCAGGCGCGTGTCCCAAATGCTTTTCTGGGAAGAGTCTTTAGTTCTATCTTTACCTTAGCTATTCTATTCATGCCACTGGGCACCCTATTTATGACCTTGGTTTCCAATACCATCCAGATCATCAGCTTTGCTGGTATAGGATTAGGAATTGTTGGGTTTAGTTTATTAAGTTTGGTGCTTAGTCGCAGAATCTTTAGCTGATCCATTATTGAGTTTGGATGGCAGTCGGTATAATTGATGTAGTAGCGTAAGAAAAATAAGTGTTATACCTATTCCGATAGTGAAAAACGTTGCAGAATAAGTTAAGTAACTCATCATTACACCTGTTAAAGGGTAGAAGAATAGGGAGAAGAAGCCAACCAAACTACTATAAATAGACAGAATTGTTGATCGCACATTATCAGAAAAAATATGAACACATCAAAAGTCAAATTAAAATCTAATTGTTCGCCTTTATGAGAAAAAAAGAGTATACTTTACATATCAATAATTAGTGAGATTACAGATAATGAATACGTTATACCCTTATGAAGCCCATTTTGAACTGGGCGCCGTCGCTTTAAATGTTGCTGATTTGAACAAGCAAAAGCTCTTCTATGAGCAAGTCTTAGGGCTGACAGTCCTTGAAGACAGTTTAGGCAAGGTTGTCCTGGGAGTGGCTAACCGCCCCTTGGTTGAGCTGATTCAAGTGTCAGACCGCACCCCGATATCAGCCAGCTATGGCCTTTATCACTTGGCTATTTTGCTTCCTGACCGCGCGAGTCTCGGCACCTTGTTTCGGCATTTCCTTAAACATCAGGTCCCCCTTGTCGGAGCTAGCAATCACGGTTACAGTGAAGCCATTTACCTAGAAGACGCAGAAGGCAATGGCATCGAGGTCTATCGTGACAGGGCTTTTGAAAAATGGGATGTCCGTGAAGATGGCCAGATTCTTGGTGTGACCGAGGAGATGGATGCCCAGGGCGTCTATGACGCTGGTAATGATACAGAAGGCTATTACAGAATTCCTGAGGGGACGATCATGGGCCATGTCCACCTCAGTGTCCGCCATAGTCAGGAGAGTTCAACAGCCTATCAAACAGTTTTGGGTATGACCGCTAAATTTGCCATGCCAACTGGAGCTTGGCTCTCTTCTGGTCGCTACCACCATCATCTGGCGGTCAATGAGTGGGCTGGTCAAAAGCTTTCCGACCGCAAACCAGGGCAACTTGGCCTTGCCTATTTTACCATGAAGGTGTCTAAACCAATGGTTTACAAAGACATGTTGAAACAAGCAGACAATCAAGGGTGGCAAGTTCAGTTAGGCCAAGGTCAAGCTGAACTAACAGACTTAAATGGTATTGTGACAAAAGTCATCTTAGACTAAGCCAAATAGCACAAAACTATCTGAAGTAAAGTCCAGAACGACAGGATTTAAGGGGATACTGCAAAAGCTTCAGTTGTCGAAGTAATCAAAAAGACAAGCAATTTTGTTGTGCTTGTCTTTTTATATCTCTTCGACAATGGTGAGAGCGGTCGCCAATGATGTATATAGCGAGAACTTTTTTAAGAAGTTATGTTTTTCAACTTTTTAAACAACCAATCACTTGATTTATAATCATCACGCCATAATCGATAGGCAATAATAGCAGTAACACATGCTTTATAAAGCAGAAGGAGAATAATCCCTTTGCCAACTAAAAAGTCGATGAGAGAAGGGAATTTAAAACTCATACCAGCTAACAATAGCCCAAAAATAGCTAAATGTTTCATCGGCCTTGCAATGTCAGGCAAGTAGGGCTTGATTTTATAAGATTGATAGGCGAAATGCCAAACCCACATTAAAAGAAAATATAAAATAGAGCGAGGAAGGACTTGGTCAAAATCACTTTTCCTCAATAGAGCGTATAAAAGAGTAACAATACTATATATTCCTGGAATATAGTCAAAGGAGAGTTTGTTGTCACTTTGAAGCCAGTTTTTTAGGGATAACACACTGGATAGGAACAGCATCAATAAATAAAGACAACTAAAGACTAAGAGGTTAACATCGGGATTACGATTAAGAACATAAATGGAATAAAACAAGACCAAACTGACCAGTGTTGCTAGCCATTTTGAGCGAAAAGCAATCAATTCAAAGAGATAAAAGAACCGGGCAAAAAGTCGTCTGCTACGCAATTCATCTGCTGGTGTCGTTTCCTTCACACGACGGTTTTGTTGAATCGTGTGAAAAAGTGTGTGCCTACCTGAAACAAAGCATCTTTTTCACGTTTACTGGCATGAAAAAGAATACTAAAAAATAATCGAATTCTATGGGCCACTGTAGTCACTTCTGTTCGGCTAAATAAGGCCTGATAAAGGAGGTTAACAATATTTCGATTATCCTCTTCGCGACTTTCTTTTAAAAAATCTGCAGTCAGTTTTTGAATGTTACGGCTGTTTGGAGTACTTTTTGAAGCAATCTTAAAGCTATTTGTCTCAGAGTCAACTTCCCACAGGAACATTAGATGCTGTAAGAGTCCGATTCCATGACTTTTGACTAGGGTCACCTCAACCTGCTGGTCAAATAATACGCCAACGATGGAGGCGGAAGGCCTAAAGGCGATAATTTTATCTTGAATCTTTTGATAATCGCTTCTTTTGATCTGAGCTTCTGATAAACCAGGGGAGTCGAAAGTATAAATAGCAGTGATACTATCAGCATTTGAAAGATGGCTTGCCGCATACAAAGCCAGATTTCCACCTTTAGAATGCCCAGCAAGAATCAGATTATCATGATGGTAAGAGCACAATTGTTTCAGATAGTCCAAGGCCAGTTCTTGTGAAGGAATGGTCATGTAAGATAAATTAAAGTCTTCTTTCCAACCAATAATACTGCTATCTGTACCTCGATAAATAACCAGTATTTGATTAAGAATAGTAAAACTGGTGGCTGCAAATTGAATTTCTTTGTCTTCATCATAGATATCTTGATGGGCGAAGGCGATAATATCACGATAACGCGGTGCATGGGCTAATAAGTCGAAAAGTTCAGTCCGTTTGTCATAAGATAATTTTAATTCTCTCTGACTATCAGTTACCCCCAGGCGGTTATAGTGATGCACCAATTCTCTGAGGGTCATTCCTTTTTTAGGATTGCAAGAAGCTGTCAAAAAATCTTTGAAAACCATATATGAAAGTTCTGTTAAAATGGCAATATCAATCACTGTCAATGGCAATTCTGTTAGGCTTGTTTCGCCTACTTTTTTTCCATAATCTAAAAAATCCATTACGGCCTCATTTCAATTTTATCTTTAATTCTAAATTATAGCATAAAAAGGGTCTGAAAAGAATAAAAATAGAAATGATCAATGGGTAACAAGCAACCCCTATCATCGAAATATATTAGAAGAAAAATGCTCAAAGACGCTGAAGGTTTTGCTGGTTGTCTATTGATTACTGGACAGACCCTATGACTTTCTGGTATAATAACAGAGGTAGTAATCGGCACCAATTATTTATCAGAGAGAACTGATACGAGCGATGCGATGTGCTTGAAAAATAGAATACAGTGGCGTATGGCAGGACTGGCAGTGTTTTGATTATGGTGTAGAATATCTGACCATCCATGATTCAACGGGGCCTTAGCTCAGCTGGGAGAGCGTTTGGCTGGCAGCCAAAAGGTCAGGGGTTCGATCCCCCTAGGTTCCATCATTCCTTCCGCTCGTTTCGGGTGGTTGCGGTTGGGAGTGGGACAAAAATCGGTAAGCGAATAGGTTCGATTTTGTAGTCCCACCCCCGCACAGTTGAGTAGGGCTTTAAAAGCTGATGAAATCAGCGAATTAGAGCCCACTAAACCACTGCGACTTGTTTAACTGGTGATAAATTATTAGAAGGCTAGGACTTTTGTCCCAGCCTCTTTTTGTACTTTTTTATTTAGGTTTGATTAAGGAAAAACACAGTAGATTTAAGACTGTTTGTAAATAAATGTCAGAATATTTAGTAAAATTCAGAAAATAACTGCTGAAAATGTCTTTTTTGACTGCCAAATTTTCCTGAAGTTTGGTATAATGAAACTAGATAAATGCTATAGATGACTAATGTGTTAGACGGTCAATATGTTAATGAAAGTGATTTAGATAAAGTAAAGGGGTGTCAGGATGACAAATGATATGAAACAGCGAAGCCAAATTTACAATGGGATGGTCAAGTCTCCCAACCGTGCCATGCTACGGGCAACCGGCATGACCGATAGTGATTTTGAAAAGCCGATTGTTGGTGTTATTTCGACTTGGGCAGAAAATACTCCTTGTAACATTCACCTTCATGATTTTGGTAAAATCGTCAAAAAAGGGGTTCAAGATGCTAATGCTTGGCCTGTTCAATTTGGAACCATTACCGTTGCGGATGGGATTGCTATGGGAACACCAGGAATGCGTTTTTCTCTGCCGTCACGGGATATTATTGCTGATTCGATTGAAGCAGCTATGGGTGGCCACAATGTGGATGCCTTTGTGGCTATTGGTGGCTGTGATAAAAATATGCCTGGATCTGTTATGGCCATGGCCAACATGGACATCCCTGCTATCTTTGCTTACGGTGGAACCATTGCCCCAGGAAATCTCAATGGTAAAGACATTGACCTCGTATCAGTCTTTGAAGGGATTGGGAAATGGAACAATGGGGATTTGACAGAAGAAGAAGTGCGTCAAATCGAATGCAATGCCTGTCCTGGACCTGGAGGATGTGGAGGTATGTATACTGCTAACACGATGGCGACAGCGATCGAAGTACTCGGTTTGAGTTTGCCTGGTTCTTCCTCTCACCCTGCTGAATCGGCAGAAAAACACGCAGATATTGAAGAAGCTGGACGTGCAGTTGTTAAGATGCTTGAACTTGGCATCAAACCATCCGACATCTTAACGCGTGAAGCCTTTGAAGATGCGATTACAGTTACTATGGCTTTAGGTGGCTCTACCAACGCAACCTTGCACCTCTTAGCGATTGCTCATGCGGCTAACGTGGACCTTGAGTTAGAAGATTTCAATGATTTTCAAGAGCGCGTGCCTCACTTGGCTGACCTAAAACCTTCTGGTCAGTATGTTTTCCAAGATTTGTATGAGGTTGGCGGTGTGCCAGCAGTGATGAAGTACTTGCTGAAAAATGGTTTCCTTCATGGCGACCGTATTACTTGTACCGGTAAAACTGTCGCTGAAAACTTGGAGAATTTTGCTGATTTGACACCTGGTCAAAAAGTAATCATGCCTCTTGACAATCCAAAACGTGCGGATGGTCCTTTGATTATCCTTAAAGGAAACTTGGCACCAGATGGTGCAGTTGCTAAAGTTTCTGGTGTGAGAGTTCGAAACCACACAGGTCCTGCAAAAGTTTTTGATTCTGAAGAAGCTGCTATTGATGCGGTACTTTCAGATGATATTGTCGATGGGGATGTAGTGGTCGTTCGTTATGTGGGTCCAAAAGGTGGTCCAGGAATGCCTGAGATGCTTTCTCTGTCTTCAATGATTGTCGGTAAAGGCCAGGGAGATAAGGTTGCTCTCTTGACCGACGGACGTTTCTCTGGTGGAACGTATGGCCTAGTTGTCGGTCATATCGCTCCTGAGGCTCAAGATGGTGGCCCAATTGCCTACCTTCGGACTGGTGATTTAGTCACTGTCGATCAAGATACCAAAGAAATTACCATGCACGTGTCTGACCAGGAAATCGAGGAGCGTAAGAAAACAACTGTCATTCCACCACTCTATCAGAGAGGTGTTCTTGGCAAATATGCTCATACCGTTTCTTCAGCTGCAAAAGGAGCAGTAACAGACTTTTGGAATACCGAGCGTTCTGGTAAAAAATAACGATAAAAAGGCCTTCACATTGAGGGCCTTTTATAGTGTTCAAAAAATAGGCTCTTTGTCAACTGTAGTGGGTTGGTGAAAAGCTAACATCTGGAGAGAATCAATTTGGTTCTCTCCTTTTTAATGTTTAAAGCAATGAGAATTCTAGTTTTAAAGTTTTCAAAGTTCCGAAAGCCAAAAGCATTTCGCTTAATGACTTTGATGAGATTGTTGGTAGCCTCTAGTTTTGCGTTTGAGTAAGGGAG
>NZ_JBRUCW010000006.1:0-125027 GCF_053203525.1 Streptococcus rifensis
GGCCCTATCTTTCGTTTTTCTCCCGTCACAAACAGCCTTAATGGTCTGGTATTTTCTTGTTTCTGTCATGGTTAAGTCTATCCTTTGCATGATACTAGAATAACAGATGGGACATTTTTACCTTCGACCTAACTAGGACATTATCACTTTCGAATGATAATGGTAAGCTATTTAAAACTATCTTAGTTGCACCATTTTAAAAAACATGCTATAATACAGATAGTTAAATAGGAAAAGGAGGTCGAGGCATACGTCTTGACCTCTCTTATATGCATTGATATTGAAAAGAAATGGAGGACAGTGCTATCGCAAATCAATCTATTGTTGATCTGGTGACTGAGGTTGTGACGCCAGCTATCCAGCCACCGTATGAGCTTGTGGATGTTGAGTATGCAAAGATGGGTGGAGATATGGTCTTGAGTATCTTCATCGACAAAGAAGGGGGTATTTCCCTAAATGACACAGCTGACTTATCAGAAGTGATCAGCCCGCTTTTGGATGGTATCCAGCCGGATCCTTTTCCGGACCAGTACATGCTGGAAGTGACCAGTCCTGGTTTGGAGCGACCGCTTAAGACAGCAGAAGCTCTCCAAAACGCTGTTGGAAAGTACATCAATGTCAGCCTCTATAAGGCCATTGATAAGGTCAAAGTGTTTGAGGGAGACCTTTTGGCCTTTGACGGGGAAATCCTTCAGATGGCCTACATGGACAAGACCCGTCAAAAGGAAGTGTCCATCCCTTACGAGACGGTTGCCAAAGCCCGTCTTGCTGTGAAACTCTAATCGTTATCAAAAATTAAAGGAACAATCATGAGCAAAGAAATGCTAGAAGCCTTCCGTATTTTGGAAGAAGACAAAGGAATTAAAAAAGAAGACATCGTTGATGCTGTCGTAGAATCACTCCGTTCTGCCTATAAGCGTCGTTATGGACAGTCGGAATCAGCTGCCATCGAATTTGACGAGAAAAAAGGTGATTTCCACGTTTATACAGTGCGTGAAGTTGTAGACGAAGTCTTTGATAGTCGTCTCGAAATCTCTCTCAAGGATGCCTTGGCTATTAGCTCAGCCTATGAGCTTGGGGATAAGATTAAGTTTGAAGAGTCTCCAACAGAGTTTGGCCGTGTAGCTGCGCAATCTGCTAAGCAGACCATTATGGAAAAAATGCGCAAGCAAACCCGTGCCATCACCTACAACACTTACAAAGAACATGAAAATGAAATCATGTCAGGAACCGTCGAGCGCTTTGACAATCGTTTTATCTATGTGAATTTGGGAAGCATCGAAGCTCAACTCTCTAAGAAGGATCAAATCCCTGGAGAGGTATTTCAATCGCATGATCGTATCGACGTTTTTGTCTATAAGGTTGAGGACAATGGCCGTGGGGTCAACGTCTTTGTTAGTCGTAGTCATCCACAAATGATTAAACGTCTCATGGAACAGGAAATTCCTGAGGTTTATGACGGTACTGTCGAAATCATGAGCGTATCGCGTGAAGCTGGTGATCGAACCAAGGTCGCTGTGCGCAGTCACAATCCAAATGTGGATGCGATCGGGACCATCGTCGGTCGTGGTGGCGCCAATATCAAGAAAATTACTGGGAAATTCCACCCAGCTAAATATGATCCTAAATTGGACCGCATGGTACCTGTCGAAGAAAATATTGATGTCATCGAGTGGGTGGAAGATCCAGCTGAATTCATCTACAATGCTATTGCCCCAGCTGAGGTTGACATGGTCCTCTTTGATGCTGAAGATGCCAAACGAGCAACCGTTGTTGTTCCTGATAACAAGCTATCGTTGGCTATTGGCCGTCGTGGGCAAAACGTGCGTTTGGCTGCTCACTTAACAGGTTTTAGAATCGACATCAAGTCTGCTAGTGAATATGAAGCTCAGGAAGATCAGTTCTTCCCAGAAGTAGCCTCAATCGAAGAGGATGTTGAGGCAGTAGATAGCTTGGATGAAACAGCTTGGGTAGATATGGATGATGACATGCTAGCTGCAGCTGCAGAATTTGGAGTATCTCCAGATCAGGATTAGGAGGTAGAGGATGGCCAAAACTCGTAAAATCCCTCTCAGAAAATCAGTTGTCTCAAATGAGATTATCGACAAACGGGATTTGCTTCGCATTGTTAAAAACAAGGATGGTGAGGTCTTTATTGACCCGACAGGCAAGGCCAATGGCCGTGGTGCCTACATCAAGTTAGACAATGACGAAGCAGCGCTTGCCAAGAAAAAGCTTGTTTTCAACCGTGCCTTTGCTATGGAAGTTGATGAAGCCTTCTATGATGAGCTTATCGCCTATGTCGATCACAAGGTCAAAAGAAGAGAGCTAGGTCTTGAATAATCACCAAAAACTCTTAAATCTATTAGGCTTGGCCCAACGTGCTGGAAAAGTGATTTCCGGCGAGGAGTTAGTGGTCAAAAGCATCCAGAACAATCAGGCCAAACTGATTTTTCTAGCCCAGGATGCTGGTCCTAATTTAAGGAAAAAAATAACGGATAAATCCGATTATTATCAGGTAAACGTCTCTACAGCGTACACGACGCTGGAAATTAGCACAGCCATTGGCAAACCGCGAAAGGTGCTTGCCGTGACAGATGCTGGATTTGTAAAGAAGATGAGGTCTATTATGGAATAGAACAGGAGGACAAGGTATTGTCTAAGAAGAGATTAAATGAAATCGCCCGTGAACTGGGTGTCACCAGTAAGGAAGTCGTCTCAAAAGCGCAAGAACTGGGCTTTGCTGTTAAAAGCCACGCATCAAGTGTTGAGCCAGATGCAGCTGCTAAGATTGCAGCTAGCTTTGGAAAAGCTAGCGCGCCAAAAGCTACGCCTGCAGAAAAGGCTAAACCAGCGGAAAAAGTAGCAACTAAGCCTGTCGAAAAAGCTGTTGAGAAGTCGGCTGAAAAGCTAGATGATAAACCTGTGGCCAGAGTGATGGAGGAACCAGCACAAAAAGCACCTGTAGCTGAAAAAGCAGTTGCACCAACAAGTGAGTCTGCAAAAGTAGACGCTCCTGCCACTCCAGTCGTTCGCCCGCAAAGCCGGAACTTTAAGGCAGAGCGTGAGGCTAGAGCCAAGGCGCAAGGGAACCGAGGTGGCCAAGGGAATCGTCGTAGCGATAACCGTCAGGATCGCGGAGGGCAATCAGCGGACAATAGACGCTTTAATGATCGCCGTCAGGATAATCGCCAAGGCAACCGTGACGGGCAAACTCAAAATCGCCACAATGACTATCGTGGCGGGCAAGAGCGCCGTCAGGAGAACCGCAATGGCCAAAACCGTCGTAACGACAATCGTCAGGCTCAAGCACCACAGGCTGCACCACGCATTGACTTTAAGGCGCGTGCCGCAGCACTCAAAGCCGAGCAAAATGCGGCTTATGCAGCAGGCAGTGAAGAACGTTATAAGCAAGAATTAGCTGCTAAAGAAGCTCAGCGTCAGGCACAAGCCCGCAAGCCCAAAATCGAAGAAGTCTTCGTTGACCCAGTAGTGGAAACTGTGCCAACACCAGTTGTTGCGCCAGTTGCTGAAAAGCCAGTGGACAACCGTCGCAAGAAACAAAACAAAACTGATAAATCGCGTGATTTCCGTCAAGATAATGAAGACGGGCCACGCAACAAGCAAACGAATAGGAATCGAAATAACCAACAAGTGCGTAACCAAAGAAATTCCAATTGGAACAACAAGAAAAATAAGCGTGGCAATAAGAATCAGGTTCAAAAACCTGTTACGGAGCGTAAGTTCCACGAGTTGCCAACGGAGTTTGAATACACAGCTGGTATGACTGTGGCTGAAATTGCAAAACGGATCAAGCGCGAACCCGCTGAAATTGTCAAGAAACTCTTTATGATGGGTGTTATGGCGACCCAAAACCAATCTCTCGATGGCGATACCATTGAACTTCTCATGGTGGATTATGGTATTGAAGCTAAGGAAAAGGTTCAGGTCGATGATGCGGATATCGAGCGCTTCTTTGTCGAAGATGGCTACCTTAATGAAGATGAGTTGACAGAGCGTCCACCAGTTGTTACCATCATGGGTCACGTTGACCATGGTAAAACGACCCTTTTGGATACCCTTCGGAACTCACGTGTTGCGACAGGAGAAGCTGGTGGGATCACTCAGCATATCGGTGCCTACCAAATCGAGGAAAATGGCAAGAAAATTACCTTCCTTGATACCCCAGGACACGCGGCCTTTACGTCTATGCGTGCCCGAGGTGCTTCGGTAACGGACATTACCATTTTGGTTGTTGCGGCGGACGATGGTGTTATGCCACAAACCGTTGAAGCCATTAACCATGCCAAAGCTGCCGAGGTGCCTATCATCGTCGCTATCAACAAGATTGATAAGCCTGGTGCTAATCCAGAGCGTGTCATCGGGGAATTGGCAGAGCACAATGTTATCTCAACGGCTTGGGGTGGCGATTGTGAGTTTGTTGAAATCTCAGCTAAATTCAACCAAAATATCGATGAATTGTTAGAAACTGTTCTTCTGGTTGCGGAACTGCAAGAACTCAAGGCTGACCCAACTGTGCGTGCTATTGGTACGGTTATTGAAGCCCGTTTGGATAAAGGTAAGGGTGCTGTTGCGACCCTCTTGGTTCAACAGGGAACGCTTAATGTACAAGACCCTATCGTTGTCGGCAACACCTTTGGACGTGTTCGTGCCATGACCAATGACCTTGGCCGTCGCGTCAAGGTGGCTGGTCCATCAACGCCAGTATCGATCACAGGTCTGAACGAAGCGCCGATGGCAGGGGATCACTTTGCGGTTTATGCCGATGAAAAAGCTGCGCGTGCAGCCGGTGAAGAGCGTGCCAAACGTGCCCTTCTCCAACAGCGTCAAGCAACGAATCGTGTCAACTTGGATAACCTCTTTGATACCCTTAAAGCTGGTGAAGTCAAGTCTGTTAACGTCATCATCAAAGCTGATGTGCAAGGGTCTGCTGAAGCCTTGGCAACATCCCTTCAAAAGATTGATGTTGAAGGGGTTAAAGTAACCATCGTTCACTCAGCAGTCGGTGCCATCAATGAATCCGATGTGACCTTGGCTCAGGCTTCTAATGCCTTTATCGTAGGGTTCAACGTGCGTCCGACCCCAATGGCTCGCCAACAGGCAGAAGCTGACGAAGTGGACATTCGCCTCCACAGCATCATCTACAAGGTGATTGAGGAAGTGGAAGATGCCATGAAAGGCTTGCTTGATCCTGAATTCCAAGAGAAAGTTATCGGTGAAGCGATTATCCGTGAAACCTTTACGGTTTCTAAGGTCGGCACCATCGGTGGATTCATGGTCTTGTCTGGTAAAGTGACACGTGACTCCAAAGTCCGTGTTATCCGTGACGGTATCGTTATCCACGATGGTGACCTTGTCAGCTTGAAACACTACAAGGATGATGTTAAAGAAGTAACGAACGGCCGTGAAGGTGGTCTCATGATTGAGAATTTCAACGACCTTAAAGTCGATGACACCATCGAAGCCTACATCATGGAAGAAATCAAACGGTAATCAGTTAATAATGCATTACCAGAGATATACTACATTGCAGACGACAGTTAGCCTGACTGGCTGTCGTCTTTTATGACGAAAGAAAGGAAAAATGATGGGAAATTCATTTCGAACAGACCGGGTTGGTATGGAGATTAAGCGTGAAGTCAATGACATTTTGCAAAAGAAAGTGCGTGATCCCCGTGTCCAAGGCGTGACCATCACGGATGTGCAAATGGTCGGCGACCTCTCATCTGCCAAGGTCTACTACACTATCTTGAGTGACCTAGCTTCTGACAACGAAAAGGCTCAAACAGGTCTTGAAAAAGCTAAGGGCACCATTAAGCGAGAACTTGGCCAACGCTTGACCATGTATAAGGTACCAGACCTCGTCTTTGCCAAAGACGAATCCATTGCCTACGGCAGCAAGATAGATGAGATGCTTAGAAACTTGAATAAAGACTAAAAAACGCGTCCCTGATTGGGGCGCGTTTTCATCGTTAAAAAGGCTCAAATTGGGCATCAAACGACTGTAATGATGCATTTCTGGATGCGGTGACGGTCCATTTTAGTGATACGGATATGGAGGTTGAAGATCTCAAATTCATCCCCTTCACTTGGGATTTGGTTGATTTTCTCAAGTATCCAACCGTTCATCGTGGTCGATTGGTACTCATCTTCGATGCCAAATTCTTCAAGGATCCGATCAGCATCAGCATAGCCCATAACCAGGTATTCTGAGGGTTTCAATTCATGAAACTCATGAACAATCTCATCATGCTCATCCCAAATTTCACCGACAAGTTCCTCTAAGATATCCTCCATGGTGACAATACCATCTGTGCCACCGTACTCATTGGTAACCACGGCGATATGGATTTTTTTCTGTTGAAGAGTGTTTAGGAGGTCGTTAATTGGCGTTGTGGTGGTGACATGAACAACATCTGATATAATTTCGTCGATGTGATTCTTTCCTTGGACGACCATTTGAAAGAAATCGCGCAAGTGAATGGTCCCGATGATGTGATCGATTGATTCTTTGTAGACGGGGAGGCGGGAGTAACCAGAGTCAAGAAAGGCCTTGGTGATATCATCCTTACTGGCTTCGATGGACACTGCCTGTAGATCGACCCGGGAGGTTAGGATATCGGCGACCCTGTTGTCATTAAACTCAATCACGCTGTCAATCAAATCCTTGTCTTCTTGGGTAATAGCGCCTTCTTGATGAGCTTCATCCACCATGGTCATTAACTCTTCTTCGGTGATGGATTGGTTATCTTTTGTCTGAAAAACTTTTTGAAGGAGGATATTCCAAGCACTGAAAAAGAGATTGATCGGCTTAAAGAGGATGAGAAGGAGGCGAATAATGGGGGCAACTGCCATGGCAAAAGCTTCAGGAGATTGTTTGGCCAGGGTCTTAGGAGTGACTTCCGAAAAGATAAGGACCAAGATTGTAATGACAATGGTCGACACAGTTACCCCGATGTCTCCAAGCAGAGCAATGAAAAAAACAGTAGCCAAAGACGACATGGCAATATTGACAATGTTGTTGCCGACCAAGATGGTCGAGAGGACAGTGTCGTATTTCTGAGCCAGATCAAGGGTTAGCTGAGCTCGTTTAGACCCTTCCTCAGCCATATTTTTCAACCGTATCCGGTTTAATGATGAAAAAGCGGTCTCTGTTGCGGAGAAAAAGGCTGAGAGGCCCATCAATCCTATAATCGACACCATCAGCAAGGAATTGCTGTCGTCCATGTAAAACTCCTTCTAATCAAAAAAGGGCTGATCCCTTTAAATACTCTGATAATCTTATCCATTGTACCAAAGATTAAGAGTCAAGGCAATTGATTGGACGGGATAGTCCTGTATCGTAAGGAATCTATTGGTCATCTGCTCATTCTGCTCAGAATTCGAGTGCCATTTCGTAAATCTGACCAGACTTTACTCGCCTAGGGGCCTTATTTTTGGTAAAATAAAAGGGAATGAAAAAGCCAGTGATCTTATTGAAAGAACACGAGAAATGAATAGTGTTGACTGGATTGGAAAGAACGATTGCTCTATTAGCATCGTCACTATATATTTCACTTAGCTTCTCGTGACGTATCAGTGAAACACGCTAGTCTTGACAACAAATCACAGTGTTTAAATAGGATGACTGCTTTAAACTGAGACATTCCTGATGGAGGATAGGATGATTAAACTGATAGCGATTGATATGGATGGAACCCTGTTAAACAGCCAAAAAGAAGTTCCAAAGGAAAACATTGCCGCTCTTCACCAGGCCGTCGAGCAAGGGGTGAAAGTGGTCATCTGTACAGGGCGTCCTAAGTCAGGTGTGGTGTCCATTTTTGACCAACTAGGACTTGATGGCGAAGAAGAGTATGCTATCTTAGACAATGGCTGTACCATCTATAAAACCAAGGATTGGTCGCTCCTAGCCCACCAGTCACTCAGTCAAGAGGATATGGCTTTACTGGCAGAAAGTGCCAAGAATTACCCAGACATCTCTGTTACCTACTTTGATTCTGATCATTATTATATCCTAGGGGAGGATGTCCCAGAACTGGTGACTTACGATGCTGGTTTGGTCTTTACCACACCGACGCCGACAACTTTAGAACACGTGCAAAACAGTCCGATACCGATCTTCCAGGGCATGTTTATGGGAGAAGCGCCAGCCTTGGACCGCTTCCAGGAGGAGCAGGGGAACAAGCTCAGTCAACACTTCTCGACGGTGCGCAGCCAATCTTACATCTACGAGGCCATGCCAAAGGGGACGACCAAGGCGAGCGCCTTAGCGAGATTGGCAGAGGCCCTTGATCTAGAGGCAGAGGAAGTCATGGCTATCGGAGATGCGGCCAATGACCTTGAAATGTTGTCCTTTGCAGGGGTTAGTGTGGCTATGGGCAATGCTAGTGAAGAGGTTAAGGCTATCTGTGACCACGTGACTGTAACCAATGACGAGGCCGGTGTGGCGCGTGCGATTGAGGAATTTATCAATACGAGCCATGGAAAAATTTCTTCGTAATGAGGTTGAAGCCTTTGCATAAAAAATCAGTTTTTTAATTGAAATAGTCAGAAAATAACAAAAAAATACACTATTTTGATGGACAAAGATTGACGTTCGGCTCAAAAGTAGGTATAATAAAGAGGTCATTAATCAAAAAAAAGGAGAAAACAATGGCTAGAATTAAACTGACCCCAGAAGAACTGCGTACTTCGGCTACTAAATATACAAATGGTGCTGAAGACATTCGTACGATCCTTAGTAATTTGACTTCCGAACAAGAAGTTATTCGCGAAAATTGGGAAGGTTCAGCTTTCGATAGCTTTGATACACAATTTACAGAATTGTCACCAAAAATTACTGAGTTCGCTCAATTGTTGGATGACATCAACACACAACTTAATAAAGTTGCGGAAATCGTTGAGCAAACAGACCAAGATATTGCAGCACAAATCGGAGGCTAATTTTCCGATAAAAAAGGAAAGGCATGTCCTTTCCTTTTTTCCATTTTAGAGGAGAAAACTAAGAAAGAAAAAAATGATGAAAATAAAGGGTATAGCGTTGTTAAAGCTTGTTTTAGCAGTAGTCATCTTTACTGGTTTACTGTTATTTTTGAATTTACAGGTGAGTCAGAGACAAAAAGAAACGGATGTTAATAGACAGGAACAAGAAAGTCACATGAATGTCGCTATTGTCAATGAAGATCAAGGTGGGGAATTTGAAGGGAATGTTTACAACCTAGCTAGGAATTATGTGAAACAATTAGAAAAAAACACTGATCACAACTGGACAGTTGTCTCCCGAAGTTCAGCTGAACGTGGATTGGAAAATGGGACCTATCAGCTGGCCGTTTTTATACCTAATAATTTTACCAACAAACTCTTGGATATTAATGCAGTTGCACCTGAAAAAACGCTGATTTACTATAAAGTTAATGCTAGCGGAAATGCTACAATGGAGAAAATTGCTAATCAAACCGGAGATAAAATTGTCTCTGATTTGAATCAACAACTGGTCGATATGTTCATGGCTAGTATTTTGGGGAATCTTTATACGGCTCAAAAGAATGTCCAATCAGTTGTAGATAACCAAGGGAAAAATATTGCGACTTATGAGTCAAGCATTTATAATAATGCCATAAATTTTCGTAATGGATTGCCTAATTTAATGGAAAATGCCCAAAATTCATGGCTTTCAAATGCCCAATTGATTTCAAATTTAATTGAGTCTAACACTTTATATGAGGGCATTCAAACGACCCAAGGGGAGTATAACGATCAACTTGGAACACTTATTGAACAGCGTGCCTCTGGGGAGATCAGCTATCAAGAATTTATGGCACGCTTGTTTGAAATGAACAACTTAGTTTCTCAAAGTGAGGCACTTTATAGTGTGGTGAGTGCTAATCAAGAGAATCTTGAAGCCCAACTTTCTGAGCAAGAAACGGGGGCTATTGGTTTAAATTCAGCATCCTACACTGATTTGCAGGAATTGCTGGCGCGATTGCAAGAGCAAAAAGATACTCTATCGAATAAGGTGGACACCATGTCCCAAGGGATTAAAACGTCCTTAGCTTCCTATTATAATTTAACAGAAGCTGAAGTTGATGATCTGACGGTAGCTGAATTCATAGCCAAAAATGATTCGGAAAAGTCTGCTGAGCTTAATGAAAATATCTCAGCTATTCATGAGGTTTTACAAAGGATTGTCAGCCAAGTGCCTGCCTTTGATTTTAAAGATATTGCACCTTATTTTGCCTTATCACATTTTGATCAACCAAGTGCTTACAACTCCGAAGAAGTCAGCAAGACATATACGGGTCTGAGTGCCAATGTTGCTCTAGCGGAAGACTTTAAAGAAGCTTATGAGAAACTGGCTCAGAAGCAAAGTTCGCTCGAAAATGAAACAAAAACGTCTAGTTTTGTCCTGAACAATTCTGATGGGGCATTTGATGGAATGACCCTTGAAGTTTCAGCCATCAATCCAGCTGTTACTATTGAGTCAATTAGTCATTCTGGGCAACAAGGACGTTTGGCACGTGAACCAATCACCATTACCTACACTTATAAAGTCAGTCAACCCCAAATATCAGGAGCGGATGCTATCCGTATCTTTATTACAGTTCCATCATCTAATAATCCAGATGCTGACGCCCCTGCCTCTACAACGATAGAGAAACGTCAAATTGACTTTACTTATATGAAAGATGATGGCACAGAAGTCACAGAGCCCAGGGAAGTTGAAGTCGCTATAAATCATTATTATAGTAACACAGATGCCATGGGACTAGAAATTGATTTTCTCCTTCCAGCAGATTTTTCAGGTTATGCGTCACAGGAGTATCAAGACTTGCTCTCAGACTACAATAGTTTGGCGGGGCAGGTTTATCAAATCTATGAAACCGCGGGAGCATTAACTAAGGCAAGTACTAATCTAACGACCTTATCTTCTTCGCTAAATCTTCCGATAAGCCAGTATTTAACGGACATTATCCAGCATATTTTAACCCCAACATTACAAGAACAGGGGGAAAACTTAGATTTACTGGATGCGAACATTAAGGACTTGAATGCCTCCATGGATTCCTTGACAATTAAACTGGAGGATATTGAGACGCAAACTCAATCTTCAGGAGAATCGATCGCTTCCTTATTAAGTCATTATGTGGAACTAACAGATAAGGTGGCGGAGTTGCAAAATGCTCAGGAGAGTGACGAGTCTTCTCAGAGTGCTTTGACGACAAATCTTCAAGCTTTAATGCCTGAATTTGCGGCCCTCTCTTCAAATACCCAGGAAGTGGCTTCGAACACACTCCGAAATTTAAGTGAAGCTGAGGCAGTACGGTCAACATTAGATCAATTTGAAAACAGTATTTCTTCCGCTGAATCTAGTGCTACAGACTTGTCTTCTCAGGCAGAAGGCTTGATGACCGCCTTTAACGACGAGCTGAGTAAGAATCAAGATTTTGTCGGTGCCTTTGTAAAAGTTCTTAGTAACGCCTATAATGATGGGGTGCCTAATGAAGTCCTCTTAGACTTCTTATCAAGTCCAGTGAGGCAAGAAAGTCAAGCGACAAAGACTACAACGAATGTTTATAAGCCATTTACTTGGGTTTTATTGATAGATGTGATTGCATTGATGACTGCCTACCTCTTTAGTGCAACCCACTTGTTTAGTTCTCAAAAAGACCCCTTTAAACGGTCAAGTAATCCATTGCTACAGGCTAACTCAAAGACAATTATTATAAGTCAATTACTGGCTGTTCTGTTGGGCTTGTTAATTGGTTTAGCTTCCTTAAACCAATTAACGGTTGACTCTAACAATAATGGATTATGGGTTTTTTCAATTGTACTTATCATCCTCTTTTTAACCCAGTGGCATTATTTGTTATTGAAATATTTAAAAGCAAGCGGTATGGGAATTGCACTCTTTATTTTGGTAACGTATATTTACTTAACGAGTGCAGTTGGAACGACTGCTAGCTTGAGTGGTCTCCCACTGTGGGTGCGTAGAACAAATATCTTAGCCTATTTTGAATCCTTGTTATCAGGATATTTTGTAGATAAACCAGCTCCAGTCATCGGGCTATTTCTGATTACTTTAGGTCTCATAGGAGGAATTGCCATTGGTCTTTTTGTCAGTCCAAGGACATCTAAGAAAAATGAAACATCGTTTCAAGCTTAATAAATTATGTCTTGCATTGTCATTGTTACTTTTGCTATTCTCCAATGGCAACACAGGAGGGGCTTCTGAGAAGGCTGAGTATCAAAATGATTTGGTGATTCGGTCTGAGCGCTTGGAACAAGAAGAACAGCAGAATTCCTCAAAAACTAGTCGCTTAAGGACTCTATTTGAGACGTCTGATACTGAGAAATTACAAGCTCTCCAGCAGAAAAACCAAAAAGAGCGCGAGATGGCTATTGACCAACTTTTCCAGGAATCTGCACCCAAGGTCGAGCAATTAGATAAGAATGCGCTCTTTAAAAGAATCGATACAAAGATAGTATACAGCCAGCCTCAATCAAGCCAGGAACAAAAGCGTTTTACGATAGTATTTTATAGCATTTTGGCTCTAGTGATTTTAGGTAGTCTTGTTTATATGAGTTATTTGTTTTTGAAAGGATAGAGATGGGAATGAGAGCTAGTCATGTTAATGTCACCTTAACAAGCAAGGGATTGGACTATAAATGTTATGATCTTAGGATTCCAAGAACTATTGAAGTTAAGCGATTAATTCTGGAATTAGAAAAAATTTTTCATCAAAGAATCTGTCATGAAAAGTATCAGATTAAAGTTCATAATAAAGGGTTCATTGTTGATGAAGGTCATTATTTGTCAGAATTTCAAATCACTGATGGTGATATGATAGAAGTGATGGAGAGTTAGTATGGAAGACAATCTAAAAATAGGACAGCATGAGTTAAAACGCTCTGTAGATCAGCAACAGGTCACCTTGATTCAGAAACGGTCAGATCTGCAATTGCAGGACCTGTCTCGCTTGAGCCTTTTGGCCTTTGATCACCCCTTGCTTTTGACGCAAGCTATCAGTTGGGACGAAGATAGTGTCTATTATGAGTTTCGTTTGCCAGAGACATCAGTAACTTGGGAGGAACTCCGAGAGCAACCCATTTCAGAGCGATTGAGAATTTTAAATAATGTGCTAGCCTTTCATGAACTTTTGGACTTAGAGCTGACTTTTTATTTATCACCGGATAATATTCATTTGGATGGCAATGGAATTCCGCGATTGTTTTATAGAGGCCTAAAGAATCAGCAACCTCCCTTTGACATGACTGACCTTATTTTTCTGCGTCAGGTGAAATCCTTAATAATTTCTCAATTTTCGGAGCATGAGTTTAATACACTTTATTTAGGTGGCCTGGAAGCAGTAAATGAAACAGCATTTATTATTCAGATCAAAGAAGCCAAGGATCTAGAAGACTTAAAAGATCTCCTTAGACGGGAATACACCCAAACCAAATCAAAGGAAAATGAGACATATCAGCGTGTGCCCCGCACCCAATTTCGTCTTTACAGACAGTTGACCTTCACCTTAGGCGCTTTAACGGTACTATTTGCCATTCCTCTCGTCTATTTAGGATTGATTCGAGGTCCTTTTCAAGATAAAATGCTCCAAGCAGACACAGCTTTTTTGAAGGTTGATTACAGCGATGTGGTAACGACTTTAGAGGATGTGCAAGTAGGGCGCTTGCCTAAAACTCAGAAGTATGCCCTAGCGTATTCTTATGTCCAGCTCCTAGATCTATCCTATGAAAGCAAACAAAATATTCTCAATAATATTTCTCTCATTTCGGACCAGAAGTATTTAGACTACTGGATTTATGATGGTCGAGGGGAGTTTGACCAGTCTTTAGACCTTGCAAGGCAGTTGGAGGATTATCAATTAATCATTTATGCTTTGGACCAAAAAATAACGCAAGTTCGAAACGATCAATCCTTAGATGGGGAAACACGTGAAGAACAGCTCAAAACCCTTGAAGCCGAGTTTGAGCAATATTCTAAGATGCGCACGGATTTGCTGGAGCAAGCAGACAGTCCAGAAGGCTCTGACCTTGAAAACACCTCCGAATCCAGCAACCAAAATGAGGAGTAAGAATGGCGAAAGAACTTATCATTTATATGACAGGATACCGATATTCATGGTCTTTAGCTGTGGGTGAGAGTCTTCGATTAGCTAAGGTGGAGCCTGGAGATTTGGTCTTTCCCACTTTAGAGGTTGAAGATATCGTTTTGGAGCTTTCTGAAGATTCTTTAGTGTCCATTAGCATCAACAGTAGTGAAACGGAACAGCTTGAGGATGGGAAATATACAATTGCTGGGCTATCTGTTTTTATTATGCAAGAACAACCCCTAACGATTTTTGATAACCTTCATCATCAACACCTTAGTTTAGGAGCGGGAGGGCATCATACCATAACCTTGGAAGGGATTGGAGATGAGAATGAGTTTGTCCTTTCTCGAGTTAAGGATCGATGGGAATTAATCAGTACCAGTCAAACAGTCTACATCAACAATGCCGTTAATCAAATCTTACCAGTCATTCTCGAAAAGGGAGATGAGATCAGTTTTGATAGAGTCGTGATTAAGATCTTTGACCAAGAAATTTGGGTAAACGGTGTGGAAGCGGCTTCGGAACTCCTCGTTGAAAAAAAAGCTTCGGACTACCGCTTTTATGAAGATTACCCCGACTATCACCGGTCTCCTCGGATCATTTACAGGGAGCCAGAGGACAAGGTGACCCTGAGGGGGCCAGTCGAACCTCCTAAAAAACCGACCAATCAACTCCTCAAGGCTATTGTACCGCCTTTGGCCATTGTAACCATGACCATTATTCTATCGTTCTTCCAGTCACGCGGGCTTTTCATCTACATCATGGTGGTCAGCTCGATTATCTCCATGATTATCTCCGTGACGGGCTATTTTAAGAGCCGTAAGGAATATAAGGAAGGGTTAGTGGAGCGTGAGGAACTCTTTCGGGAATACCTCTTTGACAAAGCCCAGGACCTCTACAAGCTTCAAGAAAAGCAACGTCAGGGCCAGCGGTACCATTATCCGTCGGTTCAGGAGCTTGAGGCTATGGCCGGGAGCTATCACCACCGGATTTATGAGAAAACCCCGCAACACTTTGACTTTTTGTCCTACCGTTTGGGGCTAGGTAAGCGCAAGGCCTCCTTTAGCCTGAGCTATGCGCCTCTGGACAAGGACAAGAAACTGGATGATTTGGAAAAAGAAGGCTTGGCCCTTTACGACCAGTACAAGCGGACCCATGAGCTACCCATCGTGACGGATTTGGTGTCAGGACCTGTGGGCTACATTGGTCCTCGCCATGTGGTCTTGGAACAACTCCAACTCTTGGTCCACCAGCTGTCCTTTTTCCACTCTTACCATGATCTGCAGTTTATCACGCTGTTGCCTGAGGAGGAGAAGGACCTCTGGTCCTGGATGCGGTGGTTACCGCATGCGACCTTGCAGGACATCAATGTCCGAGGTCTGGTGTACAATCAGCGCAGCCGTGACCAAGTGCTCAACTCCCTCTATCAGGTCTTGAAACTCCGTAAGGCCCAGCTTGGGGACAAGCGGGTGCGGACATCGACCCTCTTTAGCCCTCATTTTGTGGTGCTGATCACGGACCAGTCCTTGGTCATCGACCACGTCATCATGGAGTTTTTCACCGAAAATCCAACGGAGCTTGGGTGTTCGGTGATCTTTGTGGAGGATACGCTGTCGAGCCTGTCTGAGAACATCACGACCATCATCGATATCAAGGACCGTAACCACGGGGTCTTGACCCTTGAGAAGGGAGAGTTGGTGGACAAGGGCTTTGCGCTGGATCATTTTGGGGAGGGATTTGATAAGGAGAGTCTGCCGAGGCTTTTGGCCCCTCTCAATCACCTGCAAAACCTCAAAAACTCGATTCCTGAGTCGGTTAATTTCCTGGAGATGTATGAGGTGGAGGAGGTCAAGGACCTCAGGATCATGGAGCGCTGGGGGCAACATGCGCCCCACAAGTCTCTGGCGGTGCCGCTTGGCCTTCGGGGTAAAGAGGATATCGTCCAGCTGGACCTGCATGAGAAGGCCCACGGGCCTCACGGTCTGGTGGCAGGTACGACAGGGTCAGGGAAATCGGAGATCATCCAGTCCTATATCCTGAGCCTAGCCATCAACTTCCACCCGCACGATGTGGCCTTTCTCCTCATCGACTACAAGGGTGGTGGCATGGCCAATCTCTTCAAGAACCTGCCTCACCTCTTGGGCGCCATCACAAACCTGGATGCGGCCCAGTCCATGCGGGCCCTAATCTCGATCAATGCGGAGCTGAAACGCCGGCAACGGCTCTTCTCTCAGTATGATGTCAATCATATCAACCAATACCAGAAGAAGTACAAGAACGGCGAGGCCAAGGAGCCGATGCCCCATCTTTTCTTAATTTCAGACGAATTTGCGGAATTGAAGACCAATGAGCCGGAGTTCATGAAGGAATTGGTATCAACAGCCCGTATCGGTCGTAGTCTGGGGATCCACTTGATCCTTGCGACCCAAAAGCCTACGGGTGTGGTGGATGACCAGATCTGGTCCAACTCCCGCTTTAAGCTGGCCCTTAAGGTCGCAACGCCTCAGGACTCGCAGGAGATGCTCAAGACCGCAGACGCGGCAGACATCACCCAGGCGGGCCGGGCCTATCTCCAAGTCGGCAACAATGAAATCTATGAGCTCTTCCAGTCAGCCTACTCGGGGGCAGACTACCAGCCGGACAAGGACAAGCTCAACATCGAAGACCATACCATCTATGCCATCAATGACAATGGCCAGTACCAGATCTTAACCGAGGACCTGTCGGGCCTTGAGGATGCTGACAGCATTCAGCAGATCCCAAGTGAGCTGGCTGTCATCGTAGATGAAATCAAGGCCATCACCGAGGCACATGGCATCGTGCCACTCCCCCGGCCGTGGCTGCCGCCGTTGAAGGAGCGGGTGTATTTGGAGGAATTGGCTTCAGTGGATTATCTTGAGATGTGGCAAAAGCCAGTCCATGATTTAATCTTAACGATAGGCATGGCTGATATACCACACGAACAGAAACAAGAGGTCGTAACCATTAATTTATCAGAAGATGGTCATATTCTACTATACGGTAGTCCAGGTTCTGGGAAATCGACTTTCTTGCAAACAGCGATTTTAGATTTAGCCCAAAATCATTCACCAGAGCATTTGCATTTTTATCTCTTTGATTTTGGTAATAATAGTTTGGGTAGTTTTTACCGTTTACCACACTTAGCTGATATCATGCGCGTAGATGAGACCGAAAAAATTCAAAAATTCACTCGCTTTTTTGAAAAAGAAATCAATCGACGTAAACAGCTTCTGTCCCAACAAGGGGTTGCTAGTGTGGGGATGTATCGCCGTGTGACCGGAGAGGTTATCCCAGATATTGTTTTGGTAATTGATAGCTATGAAAGCATGAAGGATGAAGCTTATGAATCTGAGTTGTTTAAACTAACAACCCGCTTATCCCGAGAAGGTCAAGCAATCGGTATTCATCTTTTGGCTACTGCTGGACGCCAAACAAACTTAAGAGCTGTGTTTTATGCCAATGTGAAACACCAATTAACCCTTTACCAAATCGATTCAGGTGAGGTTAGAAGTATCGTTGGATCGACCCCACTTGCTTCCATGAGCGATGTCAAGGGTCGAGGATTGATGAAACGTGATACAATAGATTTGATCCAATTAGCCCTGCCAGTTTCTGGGGAAACAGATATTATGCTCTTAGAAAACCTACGGCAGACGATTGAAAGATTATCAGAGACCTACAAAGGAAAACGTCCAGAAGGAATTCCGATGGTGCCTAATGAGCTAACATCAGGTGACTTTTATGGTCGGTCGGGTGTGCAAGAAGCTATTGTATCTGGTGAAGTTCCCTTGGGATTGGATGTTGAGACAGTTTCGACTGTCACGTGGAAACGTGATAAGGGACCATTAGTCTATCTAGTCGATGATGATAAACCAATGGTCACCTTTACACATCAGTTGATTCGGATTTCTCAAGAAAGTAATCGTCATCTCATGATTTTGGCTCCAAGTTACCACCAATTACCGGACAATCTTGGGTATGAAGTGATTTCTGCTAAAGAAGCCCTTGAAGAGATGCTTTTAGCCTTATCTGTTAAGGTAGAAGATAGGCTTGGAGCAGGTCAGACAGACTATGTTACTACACTAATCTTTTATGACTTAGTAACGCTTACAGATAGTTTATCAGGAGAATCGCTAACGCATTTAGCGACAATTCTCGAAAAGGGTCACCGTTCAGGATATTGCAGTGTCGTCATGACAGACAGTAGTATTACGAGAAAAATTGACGTAGCGTCTAAGGTTGTAAGATCTGCTAAGGAAGGACTTTTGGGAATCCGTGTGGCGGATCAAACACTCTTTAACGTATTGAATAAACCTCTGCGTGAAGAGCTATTGGGTCAGCAGTTGCATTACTACATATCAGAGCAACACGTTAAACTTATAAAAGTATTGATGTAAAAAGGAGAAAAGAATGGTAAGAAGTGCGATTCTAAGTCAAATCGCCAGTGTGAACAGTTCTTTAACAAGTGCTAACACGAAACTCTCAAAACTACGAGCTGCCAAAAGCAGTGTTGCGGGAGTTGATTTGACCTTGGACTATAAGGTGACGGATCCTGGCCATTTAGCTGGTGATGCCTATGATGCCCAAGAACGTAACGAAAAAGATATTTTGACGAACCTTAAGCGGGATATGATGACTAAGCGCTCTAATGTGATAGCAGATTTAGATGTCAAAATTGCCCAAGCCCAAACCGAAGTGAATGGTTTAAACAGTCGGTTGCTAACTTTGCATTTAGAATTAGAGTATGCGACATATTAGGGGGAGTGTATGAGTGAAAAGATAACGATCAGAGACTTAGAAGGTCTGTCTGATTATGCAACATCAATTACGACATTTGCAGGTCAGTACGAAACAGCCATTGCCAGTAGCCGTCGTAGTTTTAAGGAAAAGACAGATGGTGCTGAAGCAGAAGCCATTACAGCCTTCTTTGCAAAATTAAATGAGATACAAAGCCGTGTCTTAGACCAATACCCAGATGCCCTCCGTTCTTATGCGCAAGTCGTTTCGAGCTACTATGATGCGGTCAGTGGCGAAGGTTTTTCCAGTGAGGTTAAGAGCTTACAGACTGATGCAGATAATGTCGCCAGTACCTTAAAGGGGAGCCAATACACAGCTGTAACGACCATTACAAGTGACTTACAGTCAGCTTTTAATAAAGCTGCAGCAGCAATGGGGACTGAGGCAGAAAGTGTTAGTAGTATTGACGAGGCAGCAGAAAGCTCCCTTAGTGCAGCAGCAGATGATAGGCAAAAGACAGCTACTAATTTAGACAGTGCTTACAGTAGTTTTGTTTCAAGTCTGCAAGGAGAGATTGCGACCTTAAAGGCTCTCAAGACCTCCTTAGACAATGCCTCTTATGTCCTTAATATTCCACCGAGCACCATTTCTACAGCTATCAAGTCAGGTAACTTGAGTGCGGATGAGATGAATAATTTTGATAATGTAAAAAGTAAGACAGATGCGAAGGCTTTAACTTACCATTACCAACAAGATTATGATAAATTCTTTACCTTAGATTCATCAGCCATCAGCGATGAAATGTATGATATTGTCACAGTTGATATGAATGAAATCTTGATGAGGAAGGATAAGGAGCCGGATGAATTCCTCCAAAATCTAACAAAAGGTTTGAATACACTGATCAGTGGTGATTACAAAAACCATCAGAATCACCTTCAAAAGTTATCGGATGCAGGGAATCGCTATTCATCTATAGCCTTTACATCTGCTACGATGATGAGAATGAAGGGTAGCAGTGAAGATAATCCTACCTATAAAGGTTTAAAAGACAAGCTAGCAAGCAATCAGAATTTACGGCTCCTCTGGCAGTCCTTGATAGTAACTGGTTTACGTGGTCAAAGTGCTAGTGTCTATGAACCGGATTTTCGTAAAGCTGGAGGCTGGACTGTTCAGAAGAATAAAATTGAAAACCTTACTCTGACAAAAGATGGTTTTTCATATGATGTCACCTGGAAACGGTATATTGATGTTCCAAATAATAAGAAAAAAGAAGGATATGATTTTGGTAAGCTAATATCTGAATCCAATAATCAAACAAAAGGTCGCTTTTCAGCCCAGCACTTTAACAATGAGGAACTATTAGATAAATTGAAGGTAAAGGGAGTGACACAGCTTAAGCTTGAAAATCTGGAGATTCCTTCAGAGTTTGCGACAGACTTTCTGGTTTCTGCAGCCGGAGCCAAGCATCCTTTACTCGGAATGGTTGTCGATGCCTTAACTGGTTTGGCCAATGAGGATCCTACTGGTGATTATTCCGCGTTTTATCAGAAACAAGGAGCTACAGCCTTAGAAACTTGGGCAGAGATAAAGGATAGTAAGACAGGTTCCTTTATTTCTGGGCAGATTTCAAGAATCGTTAAATATTATGGCGACTATCAGGATAATCTGGCCAAGATCTATGAACATAACCATGAATTGTTTGATAATTATCTTGGATACGGTGGTGGAGAAATCACAGCTGTAACCAGCGATGAATCTTCCTTAAAAGAAGCAGGTAACTGGAATATTTTAGATCCAGGCAGTATCACAAAGGCAGTCGAGGTAGACCCCTACGATGTCGATGCCTATCTTCGTTATCAACAGTTGGAAGGTGGCATCAAGGACGATTTGGTCAATAGTGGAAGTAGTAGTTATACAGTTGTGAAAAAACAAAATATGAGTGAAAATCCGGAAGAAAAAAAAGTTTGGGACTATTTGGAAAAGGGTTCACTCTCGGGTTATGAGCTATATGAATTAGATTATGATTCCTTTAATCAGGTAGTTGATTATTTAGAACATGCGGGGATTACGCTTCCCTGGGAGGTGACACCATGAGTAAAGTCAAATGGATATTGAGCCTGTTTGGTCTCGCTTTGATAAGTTTAGTTTTTGCGGGGGTATGGTATTGTTCAGTCCATGGTATTGTCTTCTACCATCCTACCAAAGAGGTTAAGAATGAAAAGTTTAAAGAGTACAGTCTAGACTATACTGGAATAGGTGATATTGGTGTCATCTATGATATGGATTTTGGCGCTACAGCAGCGCTAGATGTGACGAAGTTAGGGCAAGGTGGTTTGTTAGAGATGGAAGCGGGGATGCTCGTATCTTCTCAATTTATTAAAGTATCACGCTTTGGAAGGGTTAAAGATTTCAATTCTAATGAGCATTCCAAGCATCCGATAGACTATTTTTATGTGGACCTCTATGAGTCACAAGCAGAAACAAAGACTTATATGAAAACATTGGACTTAGTTAATATTGTGCAATCCTATAATAAGAATTACCTTCCTCGGTTAAGTAAGAATACTTTTCGTCATAAGGAAACGGGTCGATGGGTTTTTGAGGTAACTGTTTTAGATACTCGTCAGGAAGAGTCAAGTGATATGAAAGATAAAGAACTTGCGGTTGATATAGAAACAGAAAAGGTGATTGGCTTGTTTAAATTAGATGATTATGATACCCAAGGGACTTATAGTCTTTCTCCTGTATTTAATGAGGTGGTTACCAATGTCTATGACAAGTTAAAATCTAGAGGTTTCTCGTATTATAATCAGATTGAGACTGATGATGGGAAAAAGGATGATATTTCTGAGCTCTACTTGAAGGATGGGATTAACTATTCAGAGCTGAACCTGGCAAAAGAGTACCCAGAAAGTGTGCGATTGATGAAAAAAGGGAATGTTTTTGAATTAGTTCATCCTGCTCAAGACAAAGAGATTGCCCGTCTCTTAGCGAAAGCTGGTGAGGAAGACGTTTTTGAGGGAGTGACCCTCTATGGCGCCTACAGCAAGGACGGTAAGGACCATGTAGTCCAGTCCTATGAAGAAGCCATGTCCTGGTATCAAGCACCAGAAGAATCAAAGGAGTAGGCAATGTCAAAGAAAATTATAAATCCTTATTCCATACAGTCCATCGAAGCATACTATGATGATTTTAGTACGACCCTCAAGGAAGGGGCGGCTTGCGTGGATGATCAATCGAAAACAGACCTCGAGGATGGGACTAAAGCCATTAAGGATGTTAGTAAAGATATTAGCACTGTTGTTAGCAGCCTGAATGCTTTTTTAAACGATGTTGCGATTGCCTTTAAGCATGCGGATGATTATATGTCTAAAGAGATAGCGACTAGTACTCGTTCGGGGACAGGCATTAGAGAGTCTGACTCTTATCAAATGCTTCCCTAGTTCTCATAGATTTGCATAGATTTGAAACGGCTTGTCCGTTTCTTTTCATATCTCAAACGTCTGAATGTTCAGATTAGGACAGAGCATTTCATGGTATAATAGGAACTATTATAGTCCTTTGGCAACAAGCTCTCTGCTCTGCCATTTCCAAAAACCTTCAAGGGGTTCGTCAATCATTAGACAAATCACGGGCTTTTTGTTACAATAGCTCTAGAAAGAATCTCTACCGTAATGCGGTCGTAGCGAATCTGGGATAGTGGGAGCCAGATCGAGCAGGGGATGAGTGGCGCTTTCAGGATTTTTACAAATACAAATGAAGTCATAAATAAGGGTGGAACCGCGTTTCAGACGCCCCTTTGCCAGGTGCAAAGGAGGGTCGGGAGGCGGTTCTTTTGCATCGTCTGCCAGCCATCTGGTAGAAAAGCATGAGTGAAAAAAGGACTAGGCTCCGTTCACTTAATCTGATTATTTCATTGTTATGGGCAATTGAGCTAGACACTAGACTGATGCGTCTTTGATAGCAAAAGTGACTATCAAAAACGCATGTCGTCAAAAAACATGAAGAAAGAGGCAAATAATGAGTAAAAAACTTACTTTCCAGGAAATCATTTTAACCTTACAACAATACTGGAATGACCAAGGCTGTATGTTAATGCAGGCCTACGATACGGAAAAAGGGGCAGGGACCATGAGTCCTTATACCTTCTTGCGTGCTATCGGGCCTGAGCCATGGAATGCGGCCTATGTGGAGCCGTCGCGTCGTCCAGCAGATGGCCGATACGGGGAGAATCCTAACCGTCTTTACCAACACCATCAATTCCAAGTGGTCATGAAGCCTAGCCCAAGCAATATCCAAGAGCTCTATTTGGAGTCCCTCGAAAAGCTTGGCATTAACCCACTCGAGCACGATATTCGCTTCGTTGAGGACAACTGGGAAAACCCTTCAACAGGTTCAGCGGGTCTCGGTTGGGAAGTGTGGCTTGACGGCATGGAAATCACACAGTTCACCTACTTCCAGCAGGTCGGTGGTCTTGAGACTGGCCCTGTTACCGCTGAGGTGACCTATGGTTTGGAGCGTCTTGCTTCTTACATCCAGGAAGTGGATTCGGTTTATGATATCGAGTGGGCGCCTGGCGTCAAGTACGGTGAGATTTTCCTTCAGCCAGAGTATGAGCATTCTAAGTACAGCTTTGAAGTGTCTGACCAGGACATGTTGCTTGAAAACTTTGAGAAGTTTGAAAAAGAGGCCAGCCGTGCCCTCGAAGAGGGTCTGGTGCACCCTGCTTTTGACTATGTCCTCAAGTGTTCTCATACCTTTAACCTCTTGGATGCGCGCGGAGCCGTTTCTGTGACCGAAAGAGCGGGTTATATCGCTCGCATCCGCCATTTGGCTCGCCTTGTCGCAAAGACCTTCGTCGCAGAGCGTAAAAAATTGGGTTACCCACTTCTCGATGAAGCAACCCGTGCAGAACTCTTAAAAGAGGAGGAGGATTAAGATGACTAAGAATTTATTGATTGAACTGGGCTTGGAAGAAATGCCAGCCTACATCGTCACCCCTGCTATGGAGCAGTTGCGTGACCGCTTGATTGCCTTTTTAAAAGACAATCGCTTGAGCTTTGAACGTGTCGAAGCCTTCTCAACGCCGCGCCGTCTAGCGGTCCGAGTCTCAGAGTTGGCCGACAAGCAAGACGATTTGACCGAGGACTTCAAAGGTCCGGCTAAGAAGATTGCCCTTGACGCTGACGGCAACTTCACCAAGGCAGCAGAAGGCTTTGTCCGTGGCAAAGGCTTGACCACAGACGCCATTACCTTCCGCGAAGTCAATGGCGAAGAGTATGTCTACGTGACCAAGGAAGAAACTGGTCAGCCAGTGGAGGCTGTCCTTGCAGGCGTCGCAGACGTGCTGAAGAGCATGACCTTCCCTGTTAGCATGCACTGGGCTAGCAATAGCTTTGAGTATGTCCGTCCAGTCCACACCTTGGCAGTTTTACTAGATGATCAGGCCTTGGCCCTTGATTTCTTGGACATCAAAGCTAGTCGTATCAGCCGTGGTCACCGCTTCTTGGGACAAGAAATTGAGCTGACCTCCGCAGACAGCTACGAAGACCAGCTCCGTGAGGTCTACGTCATCGCCAATCCCAACGAGCGGGAAAATAGGATTATCGACCAAATCCATGCCATCGAAGAGGCTAAGGGTGTCAAGGTCGAGATTGACGAAGACCTCCTCAGTGAAGTCCTGAACCTCGTGGAATACCCGACAGCCTTCCTTGGTCAGTTTGACCAGCGCTATCTGGCGGTGCCAGAGGAAGTTTTAGTGACCTCTATGAAGAACCACCAGCGCTATTTCGTCGTGCGTGACGCAGATGGCAAACTCTTGCCTTACTTTGTCTCTGTCCGTAACGGGAATGACCAGTATTTGGACAATGTGGTCAAGGGCAATCAGAAGGTTCTTGTGGCGCGTCTGGAAGACGCAGAATTCTTCTGGCGTGAAGACCAAAAACTCCAAATCCCAGATTTGCTCGCTAAGCTAGAAAACGTGACCTTCCATGAGAAAATTGGTTCCCTGACAGAGCATATGGCCCGCACCAAGGCCGTCGCTCAAGTACTGGTGGACATGGCAGGCGTGTCAGCAGAAGACGCCGTCAGCATTGAACGTGCCGCAGACATCTACAAGTTTGACCTCTTGACCGGTATGGTGGGTGAGTTCGATGAACTCCAAGGGGTTCTCGGCGAGAAATATGCCCGTTTAGCAGGCGAGTCAGAAGCCGTATCTATCGCCATCCGGGAGCACTACATGCCAACATCAGCTGATGGCGATTTGCCGGATACTATTCCAGGGGCTATCCTAGCCATTGCCGACAAGCTCGATACCCTGCTCAGCTTCTTTAGTGTGGGACTGATCCCATCAGGCTCTAATGACCCTTATGCTCTTCGCCGTGCGACCGCAGGTATCGTGCGTATCCTTGATAAGTTCGGCTGGAACATGTCGCTCGGCGAGTTGGTAGACCGTCTCTACAAGCTTGATTTTGAGAGCATGACCTACACCAACCAAGCTGAGGTCATGAACTTCCTCAAAGCTCGGATTGAGAAGATGTTTGATGCTGCTGTGCCAAAGGATATTGTTAGCGCGGTTCTTGCTAGTGATTCCTTTGTTGTCCGTGATCTGATTGACTCAGGGAATGCCCTTGTAGAAGCCAGCAAGTCTGACAACTACAAAGCTTCTGTCGAAAGCTTGGCCCGTGTCTTCAACTTGGCAGAAAAAGCGGATGCTGCTGTCTTAGTGGATACTAGCCTCTTTGAAAACGAGTACGAAAAAGCTCTCCATGCTGCTGTTGAAAGCCTAGACCTCACTGGTTCAGCAGAAGAGCAAGTGTCGGCTCTCTTTGCCCTCAGTCCCGTCATCAATGCCTTCTTTGACAACACCATGGTTATGGTTGAGGATGAAGCAGTCAAAGCTAATCGTCTTGCTCTTCTAGCTAGCCTTAAAGCAAAAGCTAGTCAAGTGGCTCAGTTCAACCAGCTCAATACCAAGTAGGAGGATTTATGGAACAAGCAAAAATTGACCGAATCAACCAGCTTGCCCGTAAGAAAAAAGCTCAAGGCTTAACACCTGAAGAGCTTGTGGAGCAGGCGAAGCTCAGAGAAGAGTACATTGAAGGCTACCGCCGCTCTGTTCGACACCACATTGAAGGGATCAAGGTAGTTGATGAGGCTGGTAACGATATCACCCCAGAAAAGCTCAAAGAAATCCAGCGCCAAAAAGGCCTTCATGGTAGAAGACCTGGTGATAACTCCTAAAACCACCATCTAATAGTTATAGATAAACAGAGTTGGCTAAGGTGAAACGAATGTGGATGAAGATGAACAGAAAGTCTTCCAATCGGTTAGTCATCTCTCTATGTGATGCCTATTATAATAAAAAGCACACCCACCATGAGATAATCAAATCATGGTGGGTGTGTTTTATTGATAATTTTAAAGAATAACAATCTAGCTTTTGACGGCACTACTGTTAGTCATCATCGGCTGATGGATTCGTTGGAGTACCATTAGTTGAATCATCATTGGATGGTGGTGTGGCATCTTCACTAGTTTCACTAGTTTCGGTAGATTCTTGAGTCGATGATGACTCTGTAGATTCTTCCTCTGACTCGCTTGTTTCTTCAGTTCTAGAATAATTATAGGTAATTCTTGCGCCTTCTTTATAAATATAGGAACCGTAGCGATAAAGGCCATCAGGCATCACCCAATTCGTAGAACCACTTCCTGTTGTTTCATAGAGGTAGAGCATCATATTGCGATAGACATCTGTTGCAACATAGAGGCTCGAGTCTAAAATTGGAACCATACGGTTCTTATAGCCTGTCCAAACGGCCATGGCGTACTGGCTATTGTAACCCACGAAGCTCTCATCTGGAGCGACAATACTGGAGCTATAAATAGGATAGTTTTGCGCTAACTCTTCGATTTCATCGTCAGTGTAGTTAGAAGTCCCCGTCTTACCTGCTTGGTAGAGGCCACGAATGGTCGCATTGCTACCGGCACCATAGTTGAGGACAGTCTTCATCATCTCTGTCATCATATAGGCTGTCGTTGCCTTCATGGCTTGACTTCCCTCTGGTTCATAAGATACTTCAGTTTCGTCACTAAAGACGATTTTATGAACGTACTGTGGTTCGTAATAGGTACCACCATTGGAGAAGGCAGCATAGGCAGCAGCCATTTTTTCAGAACTTGCGCCGTATTCTATACTTGAAACGCTAGTTGCTGATGAAATGGCATTAGAGTAAAACATCTCTGGGTAGTTAATCCCTAAACCATTAAGGAATTTTAGAGAATTTTTGAGACCAACAGCTTCAAGGGATTTGACAGCAGGGACATTTCGAGAGTACATGATGGCATCTTGGATGGTCATGTAACCATAGTAGCTCTTATCCCAGTTATTGACGGGTGTCGTTGTCCCTGGATAATTGTATGGGGAGTCATTAATTGGATCAGCAGTTGTATTGTAAATGCCTGCCTCAATTGCTGGAGCGTAATCTGTGATCGGTTTCATGGTTGATCCCCAGTCACGGTTGGTTTCCACAGCCTGATTAGTCCCTAAGGAAGTGGCTTCTGTTTGATGACGAGAACCTAACTGGGCAATGACTTTACCATTTGTGACATCAATTACGGTAGAAGCAACTTGGAGTTCATTATCAGGGTAGTTGACATAGGTATCTGAGTGGTAGATATCCCAAAGCCGTTGTTGGGCAGCGGTATCGACATTGGTGTAGACATGAAGACCTGCATCAATCAGGTTGTAGCCTGTTTTTTCTTGGACTTCTTCTATGACCTCCTTGATGTAATTATCCATGTAAGCTGGATAGCTGGCACTTGCTTTGAGAGGGATAAGACCATCTTCGATTGGAGTCGCTACTGCGGCATCATAGGTGGCTTGATCGATATAGTCGTGGCGTAGCATTTGGCTTAAGACTATATCTCTACGGTATTTGGCTGCTTCTGGGGCAGTGTAGGGATCGTATTGGTTTGGAGCTTGAGGCATGCCTGCAAGAAGGGCTAATTGGGGTAAAGATAGGGCGCTAAGGTCTTTGCCATAATAGGCATTAGAAGCAGTCTGCATCCCGTAATTCCCATTAGCCATATAGACTTTGTTGACATAATAGGTTAGAATTTCTTCTTTGGTATTGCGACGTTCAAGTTGAAGGGACAACCAAGCTTCCTGTGCTTTCCGCTTGAGTGTTTGATGTTCTTGGGATGTTGAAAAAAACGAGAGCTTAATAAACTGTTGGGTCAGAGTTGAACCACCTTGTGTGCTAGAAGAGGTGAGGTTGTTCCAAATAGCACCAAAAATACGAACAACATCGACACCACGATGGTCATAAAAACGGTGATCCTCAATCGCAACAATAGCATTGGCTAAATCGATAGGAATTTCTTCTGTATTAGCGTTGGTTCGTTTTTCAGAACCTAAATCAGCGATGAGGTTATTATCAGCATCATAGATCAAACTTGACGCTGTTGCTGTTAAAGATTCCTCTGTTAAATCAGGAGCAGTCGCTGCATAATAAAGAAAGAAAGACGCACCAAATAAAAAGAGAGTAACAAAGAGTCCTAATAAGATATTGGTTAGAATAACGAGGCCCTTCTTAAGAGGATTCGTAGTATCAGTCATCTCTTTAAACCATTTTTGGAGATTGGCGAAATTAACATTTGGTTTTTTCATAAATATTAGTTACCACCTATTAAATACTTGTCCACCACATCGAGGTATGGAATACTTGGGAAGCTTTGAAGCGGTATTTCAAAGCCATGTTTACGGATGTAGGATAAAGGCATAGACTTACCTCCTTGATCTATCTGGTAAAAGGAGATTAAAGGCTCCGCAGGGAGAAGATAAGTTTCCTGGAGTGTCGAAAAATGAAGAAGAACAAAGCAAATACCTTGTTGCTTAAGGACACTTTCCATATGAGTTATCTGGTGAGCATGGAAATTTTTTAAGGGCATAGAACTGGTTTGTCGCGTTTCCTTGGCTTCAAAATCAATGTAGTGACCTTTGTAGACACCAGAGTAGTCAGTTGTAGAGGCTTGTCTAAAATAGGCTTCTACAATTTTGGCACGGCTTCGTCTAGGATAATCAACTTTGACAATTTGGACAGGTGTCGGTTTCTTATGAATGACAGCAATGTTCCTTGACAAATAGTAAGAGTTGCTATCATTGATTAAGGTTTCAAAGCGCATGCCACGATTAGCGAAGTCGATGGATGGTGTTTTTAAGCGAGGAGCTTTAGCTATACTAACACGCTTGGCATTGGGATAGTTGACCATAGAGCTCCTTCCTGATAAAATAACATCACCATATTATATCATAAAGAAAACGAGAATGCTTGTGGCGGGGGTTAAGGGTTTGCGTTTATTACTATCAGGTTACAGACACACAGATTTGGGACTCTTTAATGACAAGGACCCTAGGGTCCTTGTCATTAAAGAAGCAATCAAACGCGATTTGAGGCGTTTCTTAGACGATGGGTTAGAGTGGCTCATCTTCACTGGAAATCTAGGTTTTGAATTTTGGGTCTTGGAAGAAGCCTTGAAACTCAGGGAAACTAATGATATACACTTAGCTTGCATTTTTCCGTTTGAGACACATGGGGAGAATTGGTCTGAACAAAATCAGGAGAAGCTGGCTAAGTTTAAAAGTCTGGATTTTGTAACGGCTACTTATAAGCGTTACGAAAATCCGGGACAGTTTCGAGAATACAATAGCTTTTTAATCGATCATACAGACGGTGCCTATCTGTTTTATGATCCGGAAAAGGAGACAAATCTGAAATATTTGTATGAAAAATTGCGAATCCATCACAATTATTTTCTGAAATTATTACGTTTTGATGACCTCAATGAGATTGCTGAAAACTTTTTTAATTCTGATAGATAATACTTGCTTTTTATGGGGAAAATCATCTATAATAAAAGATAACAGTAACGATAATGACGGAGAAAGATATGGCAGGTATTAAGTTTACGACGAAAGATATTTTTGAACAGGAATTCAAAATTTCAATGCGAGGATACAACAAAGAGGAAGTTGATGAGTTTTTGGATGATATCATGAAAGATTATGATGTCTATGAAGCCAAAATCAAGGAACTCAAGGCCGAAGTATCACGTCTTAGAAATCAAGGGAAACCTGCTTCAAGTATAGCTAATCCAAGCTCGCTTTCAGAACGTCCTGAGTTTGCTCGTGCCTCTACGGCAACCAATTTTGATATTCTTAAGCGCATCAATCGTTTAGAAAAAGAAGTCTTTGGTAAGCAAATTAGCGAAGACTGATTAATCACCATGCAATTTTTGGATAATCGCGCAGGCTTGTTGTCTGTGAGGAAAGTCCATGCTAGCATCGGCTGTGATGCCGATAGTGTTTGTGCTAGGCGAAGCAATAAGCCTAGGCACGCGCCTAAAGTGCGTGACGGCGGTCAAACAGGCTAAGTCCTTGGATATGCCTTACTAGGCCTGAAAGTGCCACAGTGACGAAGTTTTTGGGGAAACCCAAAAAGTGGAACGCGGTAAACCCCTCAAGCTAGCAACCCAAACTTTGGTCGGGGCATGGGATAGGCAGAATAAAGAATGACTATCCTGACTGTGAGAACAGTAGACAGATGATTATCGAAGGAGCTGATACCTAGTCAGTTCTGGAACAAAACATGGCTTATAGAAGATTGCATATAGGTCGAGGCTGAGGCACTGCCTCAGTCTCCTTTTTTCTCAAATGAGAGTCGATAGAAAGAGAATATGAAAGAACAGTTTAACCTAATAGCGACAGCTGCGGCTGGGCTAGAAGCTGTAGTCGGTCGCGAACTCAAGGACTTGGGTTATCAGGCTCAGGTTGAAAATGGGCGCGTGCGATTTACAGGTAATAGTAAAGATATTATACAAACGAATCTCTGGCTCCGAGCAGCAGACCGGATTAAGATTGTCGTCGGCGAATTTCCAGCGCGAACCTTTGAAGAGCTCTTTCAGGGCGTATTTGCTCTTGATTGGGAAAACTATTTGCCATTGGGCGCTAAATTCCCCATTGCTAAAGCTAAATGTGTCAAGTCTAAGCTCCATAATGAACCATCTGTTCAGGCCATTTCCAAAAAGGCAGTGGTTAAAAAATTGCAAAAGCATTACCATCGTCCTGAGGGAGTACCTTTGCAAGAAATCGGGGCAGAGTTCAAGATCGAAGTTTCCCTTGTGAAGGACCGAGCGACCGTGATGATCGATACAACTGGATCGAGCCTCTTTAAGCGGGGCTATCGGACAGAAAAAGGAGGAGCTCCAATCAAGGAAAACATGGCAGCAGCTATTTTAATGCTATCAAATTGGTATCCGGACAAACCCTTGATTGATCCAACCTGTGGATCAGGGACTTTCTGTATTGAAGCAGCCATGATTGGAAAAAATATAGCTCCAGGGCTTGTCAGAGACTTTGCCTTTGAAGCTTGGCCTTGGATAGATGGACAGCTACTCAAGCAGGCTCGCCAAGCAGCTGAAGCTGAGATTAACCATGCTATTGACTTGGATATCTCTGGTTTTGACATTGATGGCCGTATGATTGAAATCGCTAAGAAGAACGCTGAAAAAGCGGGTCTAGAAAATGTCATCGAATTTAAACAAATGCGTCTGCAGGACCTTAAAACAGATAAAATCAACGGGGTCATCGTCTCAAATCCTCCTTACGGGGAGCGATTACTGGATGACAAGGCGGTCGATATTTTGTATAATGAGATGGGAAAAACCTTTAAACCTCTAAAAACCTGGTCTAAATTTATCTTGACCAGCGATGAAGGGTTTGAAACCAAATACCAGCAAGTGGCTGATAAAAAACGGAAATTATATAATGGAACCTTGAAAGTTGACCTCTATCAATTTTTTGGGGAGCGTGTTAAACGTCACGTATAGGAGAAGGAGAACTAAAATGTCAGATAAAATCAATCCAAATCTACCAGAAGATGAGGAGCGCGTCCTTGATTTAGAAGCCGCCAAAGAGATGACGGTCGCAGAGGCTGCTAAAACCCAGGGCGAAATTGAAGCCGGTGTAACAGAGGATGATGGTCTGTTAGATCGCTACATCAAACAGCACCGTGATCAAATTGAAGCCGATAAGTTTGAAACCAAGAAAATCCGTGAAGAGGAGATGGCTCAGGCAGCAAAGCTTGCGGATGACGAATTATCTAAGGATCATGATCAGACCCGAGTAATGCCGGTTGCTCCTGTGGCTTCAGACACTGAGGTTCTTGAGCCGACCCCGGCGGCAACCTCAGTAGCTCCTTTGGAAGATGAGCATTTTGATGATTTTCCAGAAGATGAGCGTTATTTAGCCGATGAACGGGCGGAAAAGCGCCGTAAAATGATAGGCCTTTTGCTAGCTGGATTGGCTATTGTTGGGATCGCTATTACCCTTTACAGTCAACGTCAAGCCTTATCTGGCCTTTTTGGAGGCGGCAGTTCTTCTAGTGCGTCATCGAACTCTACTTCTTCAAGTACCAAGTCCTCATCTTCTTCTGAAACAGAAGAAGAGTCAGCGCCTTTGAAAGCCTTTAACGAACTCTATGCCAGCTTTTATACCGATGAGTCGCAATCATCCTTGAAAAATGACAGCTTTGAACAGTTGTCAGCCTTAGAGACAGCCCTTGCTACTTTGGAAGGAACCGATGAGTATGATGCAGCAAAGGCGAAATTTGATTCCCTTAAAGCAGCCGTTGAAGCTACGCAGACACTCAATGCTCAGTTTGATAAACCTGTCCTTGTCAATGGTGATATTGACACGACTGCTACTGTTAATCCAGGTGTTGAACTGACAGCTCCTTCAACAGGTATTTCTTCTGTTGATACAGCATTGGCCGCAGCAGTTAATTTTGGACGCTCTCAACAAGAAAGTGCAGCCGCCGGATCTGGGGTTGTTGCGCCTGTAGCAGGTAATTCTGGAGTTGCTGAAGTTTCAACCCCAGCTGCTTCAGAGCCTGCAACATCAAATACAGTTACCTTAACCAACGGTATCACATTAGATTACGGGAAACGGGTTGTTTATGGGGATGATAAAGTCGCTCTAAAACGGGATGTTACTCGAGTGCCGTACAACGATGAGCTTATTGCGGACGCCTCTAATGAAGCTTGGATTTTTAACCCAGGAATCTTAGAAAAAATCATCGCAACCTCTAATCAGCGAGGTTACTTCTCTGGCAATGAATTTATCCTTGAAAAGGTGAATATCATTAATGGCAATGGCTATTACAACATGTTTAGAACAGATGGTACTTACCTCTTTTCGATCAATGCTAAGACCGGCTATTTCTTTGGAAATGGCTCAGGTCGTAAGGCCGATTACTAATTGGATGTCACCCATAATAAACAAGCCTGAGACAACAGTCTCAGGCTTGTTTGCTTATTATGGCTTCAAATTGGCTTCAAAAAAATTGGGAGTTGATCAAGAGTTCAAAAATTTAGGGAAGGTTTTGAACTGGCCATCCAACTAAAGCAACTGGAATCACGTCAGTTAAGAAACGACAAGAAAAACAAGGAAAAATTCTTCTTTTAACCCTATCTAAACATCGGGCGAGTTGATTTCCTGTACTCTTATTTTTTGGGATGAAACCTAGATTGCCAGACTTGTTTTTTAAAATAGAGAAGGTTATCAGTGATTTAGCAAAGCTTAACTGACAAGGATGGCACTGATTAGTGCAAGAACCGCTGTGCTAACTTAATTTTGATAAACCATCGAAACGGTCGAATGTTTGGTTGTCAGTAACGGCTACGATCCGTTCTTCTGTTTTAAAGACATATTCGGGTGAAATTGAGGTATTGATTTTAGAAGCATTGAATGGGCGGTAGCCGATCAAGTTGATCTGGTACTTTTGTCTAAGTGGCACATCTATGAGTTTCTTGCCAATCCATTTTTCAGGTGGCAAAAATTCAACCAAACTTAAATCCTTATCAATTGGCACAATTCCAGTAGCATTGGTAAAGAGTACTTGCTTGGCAATGGCAGTACCCATCTCTTTTTCGGGTGTGATGACTTGGTCAGCTCCGACTTTTAATAGGACTTTGGCAACCATTTCGCTAGTAGCCTTAGCCACAACTTCCCCAACTCCAAGGGATTTACAGTGCATAATCGCAAGGACACTGGCTTCAATACTAGAGCCTGTTGCCACGACGACAGCATCACAAACATCAATGCCCGCTGCTTGCAAGAGTTCAAAGTCGGTGATATCACCGATAACACCCCGAGTCAAATGCTGAGATACAGCATTAATGTGGGTCTCACGGTTATCAATTGCAATAATATCACAATCATAATTTTTTAAGGTATCCACAATGCTGCTTCCAAAAATGCCTAAGCCGAGAATACCAATAGTACGTTTTGCCATAATGTCTCCTTTACAGGTTGTTCATGATAAAAATGGTTTGAATTGCCTCATAAGGCATTGTGAAAGAATAGACTGCTGATTGACCAGTCTCCTCATTCTTACCTTAGCCGACAAAGAGGTCAGATTTTGCATAGTGAAGGGTTTGTTGCTTGCTAGGTTTTCGTCTATTGAGCCCTGTAATAATCGTAATAGGACCAATGCGACCGATAAACATGAGGGCCATGATTAAAAATAGACTGACAGGTTGCAAGTTTCCAGTCAAGTTGGCGGATACCCCGACAGTCGCTAAGGCTGACATCACTTCATAAACCAGATAGATAAAACCAACTTCAGGTTCCAAGAGAGTCAACAGTAGGAGCGCTACAACAAAGGTGGCGATAAAGACGGTAAAAATAGCCAAGGCTTTTTGGACGACCTCAGGCGAGATGGTCCGCTTCTTGAAATTGGTATGAGGGAGGCCCATAATCTGGCTTTTGACGAAGAAAACGGTCACGAGGAAGGTGGTAATCTTAATCCCCCCGGCGGTCCCTCCTGGAGCGCCTCCCATCATCATCTGAACGATATAAATGAGCAGGGTAATAGGCTGAGCCTTGGTGTAATCAATCGTTGCAAACCCAGCCGTCCGCATGCTGACCGTTTGGAACAAGCTGGTTAGCAACTGTTGGCCGAAGTTCAGCGAACCAATGGTGTCAGGGTTTTTCATCTCCGTTAGGAAACTAAGGATGGTACCGACACTGAGAATAAGAAACGTGAGTCCTAAAACAACCTTTGTATGGAAGCGAAGATTTTTCAAGCTCCGCCGATTCTTAGCTTGCGTGAGCAGGTCAAACCAAACGGAAAACCCGATTCCCCCTGTCACGATGAGGAGGATGATGGTCACATTAATCAAGGGATCAGTAGAGTACTGCTGGAGACTTGTTGTTCCTAGATTATCAAACCCTGCATTACAAAAGGCAGAGATAGCCATGAAAACAGAGGTGAAGAGCCCCTTGGCCCATCCTAAACTTGGAACGAAACGGAAACTCAATAAGAAAGCCCCGACAGCCTCAAAGAGAAAGGTAAAGGTGAAGACAGCCTTTAAAAAAACAGCAAAATCAGGAACCTCATCTCGATTGAGACTCTCTTGTAGGGTGGTCCGGTCATCATAGCTAAAGCGTTTGTTGATATCCATGTAAAATAGCCCTAAGAAGCTGAGCACGCCTAAACCTCCGACCTGCATCAGTATCATGCAGACAATCTGTCCCAGAGTAGTGTAAGTTTCTGAGACAGCCTGAGTTGAGAGCCCGGTCACGCAGACCATGGAAACTGTGGTAAAGAGATGGTCAAGGTAGGTCGCTTCAGAAGAGGACAGCTGCAGAAAGGGTAGATTTAAAATGGATGAACCGATTAAAATAACACTCAAGAAAAAGAGCACGATCCTCCGAGTAGGAGATAGGTGCTTGTAAAAAATCTTCATGGTAAGGTGCTTTCTAATTCATAATACTAGGCCTATTTTAACATAAAAGAGGGAGAAAGCGGTAGATAATTCCTTTATTTTTGAAAGGAATTTAGAATCAGAAAATTAGATGGCATTGCCCTGACTATTTCTCCGTCTCAGGAACTAGATAGCGATTTCCTCTCTCCGTGATGGCAAAAATAAAAAAAATTGTGGTACAATAGATAGGATATGACAGAGACTTTTAAACACTTGACGGTTTTACTGGAAGAAACCGTTGAGGGCATGGCGATTAAGCCAGATGGTATATATGTAGATGCGACCTTGGGAGGGGCTGGACACAGTGAGTTAATCCTGTCTAAACTCACTACAGGTCATCTTTATGCTTTTGACCAAGATCAAACAGCTATTGATAATGCTCAAAAACGTCTAGCTCCCTATATTGAAAAGGGGCAGGTAACCTTTATTAAATCCAATTTCCGTCATTTAAGGGAAGAATTGGCCATGCTTGGGGTAGAAGCCATCGATGGGATTTGTTATGACCTGGGAGTTTCAAGTCCTCAGTTGGATGAGCGTGAGAGAGGCTTTTCTTACAAGCAGGACGCTCCCTTAGACATGCGGATGGACCAAAGTCAAACTCTGACGGCCTATGATGTGGTTAACAGCTATTCCTTTAATGACTTGGTTACCATTTTTTTCCGTTACGGAGAAGATAAATTTTCCAAGCAGATTGCCCGAAAGATTGAGCAAGCTAGAAGTCTCAAGCCAATTGAGACGACAGGCGAATTGGCTGAATTGATCAAGTCTGCAAAACCTGCTAAGGAACTTAAGAAAAAGGGACACCCGGCTAAGCAAATTTTTCAGGCTATTAGAATAGCCGTTAACGATGAGTTAGGAGCAGCAGAAGAATCGATCGCCCAAGCGATTGAGCTTTTGAACATAGAGGGCCAAATCGCCGTGATTACCTTTCATTCCTTGGAAGACCGTTTAACCAAACAGTTATTTAAAGAAAAAGCGACGGTGGACCTTCCTAAAGGGCTACCTGTTATTCCAGAAAACTTAAAACCAGAGCTGGAAATCCTTACCCGTAAACCGATTTTGCCCAGCCAAGAAGAATTAGCGAATAATAATCGTGCCCATTCTGCGAAACTTCGTGTGGCGCGCAGGGTGAGAAGACAGCCCTAAAGGAGAAGAGAATGCCTAAGGAAGATCAAAATCGTCAAGCGTTTGACCAACTCATTAGAGAACGTGTGAAGACTTTTACCCGAGTGGAGAAAGCTTTTTACGGTAGTATTGTCCTTACAGGGATCATTGTGGCTGTCAGCATTATTTATATGCAAACCAATCTGTTGCAAGTGCAATCTGAGATGACAGCCCTTAAGACCCAGCTTGATGCCAAACAGTTGGAGTATGATGAGGCCAAGCAAGCTAACAATGAACTGATGCGCTACAAACGATTGATGGAGATTGCCGAAGAAGCAGAGTTAACCTTGAATAAGGAGAGTACTGGCACACCAAAAGATTGATGTGTCGTCAAAAGGTATATGAGTAAACGAAGAAAAATTTTAGCTTATGCCCTATCCGACCGCAAAGGGCCACGCTACAATCGCAAAAAAGTCGGCTTATCCTTAAGTGTGCTGGCTGTTTTTCTCTTTTTGGTGTTCTTAATCAATTTTGCCATCATTTTAATGACTGGTAAAAAGTTTGGGCAAGATCTCAGAGCTTTGGCGGCGGATCGTCATCAGACAACTATGACGGTTCAAGCTCGTCGTGGAACGATTTATGACCGCAATGGGACGGTCATCGCAGAGGACTCGACAACTTACAGCATTTATGCCATTCTAAGCCATGAATATGTGTCAGCGACTGGTGAAAAACTCTATATTCAATCCGAACAGTTTGATGATGTGGCGACGATCTTATCTGAGAACTTAGGTATTGAAAGCGACTATATCAAAGAGCAACTCAAAAAAGAGAACCAGTACCAAGTATCTTTTGGGGCCCAGGGAAATAACATTTCCTATGGAACAAAGATCGCCATTGAAACGGCCATGGCAGAAAAAGGGATTACGGGGATTGGCTTTACCGCTAGTCCAGGTCGTCTCTATCCGAATGGAGTTTTCGCCTCCCACCTTATCGGGTTAACCACTTTAAAAGACAATGACGATGGCAAGACCCAATCGCTCATCGGATCGACTGGTCTGGAGGAAAGTTTCAATAAAATCCTATCAGGTACAGATGGCATCATCACTTATGAGAAAACCGCTTCTGGCGTCATAAAACCAGGAACAGAAAGCATTACCCAGAAAAAAGTCGATGGTCAAGATGTCTACACAACCTTGTCTGAACCTCTACAGTCTTATCTGGAGACCAATATGGATATTTTCCAGAGCAAGGCTAACGGCGTCTTAGCCAGTGCGACTTTGGTTTCTGCGAAGACTGGGGAGATTCTTGCAACCACCCAACGGCCGACCTTTGATTCGGACACTAAAGAAGGTGTTTCAGACATAAAAGACTGGAATAGTGCGCTCTATCAAATACAATATGAACCAGGATCGACCATGAAGGTTATGACGCTGGCTTCAGCTATTGATAACGGGACCTTTGACCCAACCTATACCTACAGCACAGATGGTTATACGGTTATTGACACGACTATTAATGACTGGGATATTAACATGGGCTTGTCCACGGGAGGCTATCTCAACCTTGCTCAAGCCTTTGCGCACTCGTCAAACATCGGGATGGTTATTCTAGAGCAAAATATGGGAGATGAAACTTGGCTTAACTACCTCTCTCAATTTGATTTAGGGCTACCGACTCGCTTTGGTATGCTCCATGAAACCTTTGGCTTGGTTAACTCGGACAACAAGGTAACCACAGCCATGTCAGCCTTTGGGCAGGGGATTTCTGTCACTCAAGTTCAGATGTTAAAAGCTTTTTCTTCTGTTGCCAACCAAGGGGAAATGCTGACGCCGAAAGTTGTATCGGCTCTCTATGACCCTAATACGGACTCAGCGCGAAAGGCTCAGCCAGAAGTTTCAGGGAAACCAATCTCTGCAGATGCAGCCAACCAAACCCTTCAATACATGGTTACTGTAGGGACAGATCCTTATGTAGGGACGCTTTATTCTGGAGCCGTTGGTGGCTCTGTGATTCAAGTCAATGGTGTTCCTGCAGCGGTTAAGTCTGGTACCGCCGAGATTGCCAAGGCTGATGGCAGTGGCTATATTGAAGGTTCTGGCTCTAACAGTTTGCTTTATTCTGTTGTTGCCATGTACCCATCAGAAGACCCAGATTTCTACATGTATGTCACCATACAACAACCTGAAACCTGGGACCTGCTCTTTTGGATGGATGTTGTTAACCCTGTACTAAGCCAGGCCATGTTGCTTAAAGATACCTTAGGCTTAACAGAACCAACGACAATCCTTGATAATGTTTCTGACGAGACAGGCTACAAGCTTCCAAATGTCATTGACCTTGCTCCCGGAAATGTTTCAGCGGAATTACGCCAACACTTGGTTCAACCCATTGTGGTCGGCTCAACCAATGAAATTAAAGATACCTCTGTCAAAATTGGCAGCAATTTGACCGCTAATCAACAGATTCTTTTATGGACAGGTGATTTGAAAAAAGTGCCAGACATGTATGGCTGGACCAAGGAAAGTGTTGAGAAGTTTGCCGAGTGGACCGGTCTTGAAATTGTCTACAAGGGTGAAGGCAGTCGAGTTACCAAACAGAGTGTCAAGGCAGAAAAAGCCATTGATAATCTTAAAAAAATAACCATTACATTAGGAGATTAAAATGCTCTTCACAGTTTTAGGAGGGGTATTGGCGTTTGTGTTAACCATCATCGCCATGCCTCGCTTTATTCGTTTTTACCAGAAGGCCAAAATTAAAGGTCAACAGATGCACGAAGATGTTAAACAACACCAGGCTAAGGCGGGGACGCCGACGATGGGTGGGGTTGTCTTTCTCATCATTACCTTGGTCGTGACTTTGTTTTTTGCGAGCTTGATGAAGGTTCAGTGGTCCACCTTGGGCATTCTGTTTGTCTTAGCTCTCTATGGAGTCGTCGGCTTCTTTGATGACTTTCTCAAGGTCTTTAAACAGGTCAATGAAGGGCTTAACCCTAAGCAAAAATTAGTTTTACAGGTTATCGGTGGCATCATTTTCTATGTTTTTCACAGCAATCATCAGGGAACGGGTCTGCTCAATGTCTTTGGCTTTGACATCAATCTAGGCTGGTTCTACCTCTTCTTTATTCTGTTTTGGCTGGTTGGTTTTTCAAATGCGGTTAACTTGACCGATGGTATTGATGGCCTATCCTCGATTTCAGTTGTCATCAGTCTTGCGGCCTATAGTGTGATTGCTTATAAGCAAGGACAGATGGATGTCCTGATGGTCTGTGTGGTTATGATTGGAGCGCTCTTAGGCTTCTTTGTTTACAACAAGAAACCGGCCAAAATCTTCATGGGGGATGTCGGGTCACTGGCTCTTGGTGGGATGTTAGCGACTATCTCGATTGCCCTACACCAAGAATGGACCCTCTTGCTCATCGGTTTTGTCTATGTCCTTGAAACCAGTTCTGTCATGTTGCAGGTGGCTTATTTCAAATACACTAAGAAAAAATATGGCGAAGGCAGACGTATTTTTCGGATGACACCCTTTCACCACCATCTTGAGTTGGGTGGCTTGTCTGGCAAGTCCAAGGCTTGGTCTGAATGGCAAGTTGACATGTTTCTTTGGGGACTTGGCATAGTCATGAGTGCTCTAACCTTGCTCATTTTATACATCTAATAGAGACAGCCGCTTGGCTGTTTGAGGACGTAGACAAACCCTAGTATTCTGTCAACAGGACATTACGAAGTTCTTTCAAGGATTTAAAGAGTTGATTTTTTGCGAGCTAAGCGAGCAATTAGCAATTATCGAAACTTTCCGCTGTGATAAAAGTGCCTGAAACGCAATAGTTTCAGGCACTCGGAAGTTTTGAGACCTTAGACTCAAAACTTAGGTTTGGAATCCCGAAGGGAGTCGCTACCGTCCGTTATCACCTAAGGAAAGTTTTAAAAGAGACTTTGTCTTCAATCTGAGACAGCCGCTTGGCTGTTTTTTTGTCCTCGTCTAAAAAATAGTTGACCAAGGAAAAAGGTGTAAAGGATTATTAGAGGGACAAAAACGCAGGGGGAGCTTAAATGTTGAAAATCTGGTATAATAAAAGAGGCTGTTTAGGAAGACTAGGAGTGTCAGAATCTTGTTGTCTGGCCGTAATGATAACACTACAAAATGATTGAGGAAATGATGGAATTTACAAAATTTAAGTTTAAAGACTACATTAATGTGGCTTTAGAAGAATTGCGATTTGAGCAAGCGACAGAGGTCCAGGAAAAATTGATACCGGTTGTCCTTTCTGGCCGTGATTTAGTGGGGGAGTCGAAGACCGGCTCAGGGAAAACCCATACCTTTTTATTGCCGATTTTTGAAAAATTAGATGAAGAATTAGCTCAAGTTCAGGCAGTTATTACCGCGCCGAGTCGCGAACTAGCGACCCAGATTTACCAAGCTGCCCGGCAAATTGCTCAGTTTTCGGAAACAGAGATTCGGGTGGCCAACTATGTTGGCGGAACAGATAAAACCCGTCAGATTGATAAGCTGGCTACTAGCCAACCCCATATTGTCATTGGAACACCGGGGCGTATCTATGATTTGGTTAAGTCTGGAGATCTTGCCATTCACAAAGCTAAGACCTTTGTCGTGGATGAGGCTGATATGACCCTTGACCTCGGTTTCTTAAACGAAGTGGACAAGATTGCAGGAAGCCTGCCCAAGGACCTCCAATTCTTGGTCTTCTCAGCGACGATTCCGCAAAAACTGCAACCTTTCTTGAAGAAATACTTGTCCAACCCTGTGATTGAGCAGATTAAGACCAAGACGGTCATCTCAGATACCATTGACAACTGGTTGATTTCAACCAAGGGACGCGACAAGAATGCACAAATTTTAGAGTTGACCAAGCTCATGCAGCCTTATCTGGCCATGATTTTTGTCAACACCAAGACGCGTGCCGACGAGCTTCACAGTTATCTGGTTGCTAATGGTCTTCGTGTGGCCAAGATTCACGGCGATATTCCGCCACGTGAGCGCAAGCGGATCATGAATCAGGTCAAGAACCTGGATTTTGAGTACATTGTAGCGACGGACCTTGCGGCCCGCGGCATCGACATTGAAGGGGTCAGTCATGTCATCAATGATGCGATCCCGCAGGATTTATCCTTCTTTGTTCATCGGGTAGGACGCACAGGCAGAAATGGTCTTTCTGGAACAGCTATAACCCTTTACCAACCGAGTGATGATGCCGATATCCGTGAACTGGAAAAATTGGGTATCAGCTTTGTGCCAAAAGTGGTCAAAGACGGAGAGTTCCAAGATACTTATGATCGTGACCGTCGGGCTAACCGAGAAAAGACTGTCAAGAAACTCGATAACGAGATGATTGGTCTAGTGAAGAAGAAAAAGAAAAAAATCAAACCAGGTTATAAGAAAAAAATCGGCTGGAAGATTGAGGAGAAACGCAAGCGGGAAAGGCGGGCGGAAAATCGAGCCAGAGGTCGTGCAGAGCGAAAGGCTAAGCGCCAAAGCTTTTAATCTATGTATGGTATGAAGTTATAACTTTTATCTATCAGGTTGATTGGATTTTTTAATGACTCCAACAGCCTGATTTTTATGACTTTGTACTGATTTGTGTTAAAATAAACACTATTCATGAATTAAAAAAGGAAAAAGAAACATGTTCACATTATTAACCGTGACGCCACAATGGTATAAGGATTTGATGACCTATATCCCTGAGGGGAAAATTTTTAATTTAAGGGCTGTATTTGATGGGATTCCTCAGATTGTTTCAAAACTCCCTGTTACCATAGGCCTAACACTAGGTGGGGCAGCTTTTGGGTTGCTCTTAGGCCTCTTATTTGCTATCGTAAAACTTAATAAAATCCCTGTCTTATACCGGATTCAAGCTTTCTTTGTTTCCTTTTTAAGGGGGACACCTATCTTGGTTCAGTTGATGTTAACCTACTACGGGATTCCCTTGGCTCTAAAGGCTATCAATGCCCGTTTTGGGACCAGTTTTAACATCAATGAATTGCCAGCCTATCTCTTTGTTGTGGTGGCCTTCGCCTTTAATGAAGCTGCCTATGCTAGTGAAACCTTGAGAGCCGCTATCCAATCGGTGGATCCTGGTGAGATCGAAGCAGCCAGGAGTCTTGGGATGACGAATTCTCAAGTCTACAGCCGCGTGATTATTCCTAATGCAGCAGTGGTTGCGACACCGACCTTGATCAATAACTTGATTGGCTTAACCAAAGGAACCTCTCTGGCCTTTAGTGCAGGGATTGTCGAAATCTATGCCCAAGCCCAAATCATGGGTGGCCGTGACTACCGCTACTTTGAGCGCTTTATCTCCGTCGCTCTTGTCTACTGGATTGTGAACATCCTCATCGAGCAATTTGGCCGCTATGTTGAACGCAAGATGGCTATCCAGTCGCCTGAGCAGGCAGATTTGGATCCTGCCCTCAATTTCCATGGAGGTGACCGTTAATGATTACCATTTCACATTTAACCAAGTCTTTCTCAGGTCAGAAAGTCCTTGACGACATCAGCTTTGAGGTTCAAAAGGGGGAAGTTATTGCTCTTGTTGGATCCTCCGGTGCAGGGAAATCGACGCTTTTGCGGTCGCTCAATTATTTAGAGACAGCTGACAGTGGACAGTTGTCAATTGATGACTTTACGGTTGACTTTCAAACCATTTCTAAAGAAGATATCTTGACCCTGCGTCGGAAACTGTCCATGGTCTTCCAGCAGTTTAACCTTTTTGGCCGCAAAACAGCTCTTGACAATGTTAAGGAAGGTCTTAAGGTCGTTAAGAAACTGTCTGATGAGGAGGCAACTACTATTGCCAAGGAAGAATTGGCTAAGGTTGGCCTGACCGATCGGCAGAATCACTACCCGAGACACCTTTCGGGTGGTCAGAAACAGCGGGTTGGCCTTGCTCGTGCTCTTGCCATGAAACCTGATGTCTTACTCTTGGACGAGCCAACATCAGCTCTGGATCCAGAATTGGTCGGTGAGGTTGAGCGCTCGATTGCCAATGCGGCGGAATCAGGTCAAACCATGATTTTAGTCAGCCATGATATGGCTTTTATCCAGCAGGTCGCTGATCGTGTCCTCTTTTTGGACAAGGGCCATATCATCGAGCAGGGGACACCAGATGAGCTGATTAATCATCCAAAAGAAGAACGGACTAAAGCATTCTTTTCAAATTACAAACGCAACTTTGTTTGATATAATGGAGTGAATCCATTTCAAATTCTAAGGAGGATTTGAAGGGGTCACTCTTTGCTTTTTTTAGATGGTATGAAACTCAGTTGCTAAAACCTGCTGATTTATGGCCATTTAAGACAGTCAATAAGAGCGACTGTATTATCTACTAAAAGAAATGACCTGTTTGTCCAATCACTGATGGTTGAGTGAGCTAGGCAAGGTTCTTTTCATCCTTGAGGTTAATATGTTATTAAGAATTTTAAGTCTATATTTCCAAAGCTTGCTAGGAACTGCTTTTTTAGCCTTTGTCCTAGGATCAGCTTGGCTTGCCTGGCGCAAGTTTCGAAAGTTAGACCAAACAGCAAAAGAACGCCGTGCGTCTAGTTACGAAGCGCTCCTGATTGCGGTTATGGTCATCCCTATTCTCTCCTTTGCCTTGATGGGGATTATTTTAATGCTTCGCGTTTAACGACTAGTACTAGGTCGGTTTTCAAGAGGCAAGGACTAGTTAGTTTAGACAAGCTTGACACAAGAGCACACGAAAGGAAAAATAATGTACGATACACTAATTATCGGTTCAGGCCCAGCTGGGATGACAGCAGCGCTCTATGCAGCGCGTGCCAATCTAAAAGTAGGTCTTCTTGAGCGAGGCGTACCTGGTGGCCAAATGAACAATACAGCAGATATTGAAAATTACCCAGGTTATGACCTCATTACGGGTCCAGAACTGTCCATGAAAATGTATGAACCCTTAGAAAAATTCGGTGTAGAAAACATCTATGGTTTTGTACAGACGGTAGAAGATCACGGGGATTTTAAAACAGTGGTGACCGAGGATGAGCGCTTCGATGCTAAAACGATTATCTTAGCAACAGGCGCAAATCATCGTCAATTGGGTGTCCCTGGTGAAGCAGAATACAATAGCCGTGGGGTTTCTTACTGTGCGGTTTGTGATGGCGCCTTCTTCCGCGATCAAGACTTGGTTGTGGTTGGTGGTGGTGACTCAGCGGTTGAAGAAGCGATTTATCTGACGCAATTTGCCAAGTCAGTAACTATCGTTCACCGGAGAGACCAGCTCCGTGCCCAGCAAATTATCCAAGAGCGTGCCTTTGCCAATGGCAAGATTCGTTTTGCCTGGAATAAAACCGTTGAAGAAATCAAAGGTGGCGATCGTCAAGTTGAAGCGGTCGTTCTTAAGGATACGCAGACGGGAGACTTGTCTGAATTAGCCTGTGGTGGTGTCTTTATTTATGTTGGTCTTGATCCCGTCAGTGAGATGGTTACAGACCTTGGCATTACAGATGAAGCAGGCTGGGTTATAACAGATGACCAAATGGCGACCAAGGTGCCTGGCATCTTTGCCATTGGTGATCTTCGTCAAAAGCAGCTCCGTCAAATCACGACAGCTGTCGGTGATGGTGCTATTGCAGGGCAAAATGTCTATAACTATATTGTCGAACACAGTTAAGAAATAAGAATCCTCTTAAAATCAATAGAAAGCTGGGAAGAGTCTCAGCTTTTTCCTTTTTAATGAGGGATTAAGAAACAGCTAGACAGCTGCATGTTATGGGATTTCCCCTGATACGCGATGAATCGCAAAAGAAAATAAGAGGCTGTAGTTGTAGCTAAACCTGAAGATCATCACCTCAAGTTAACAATGATTACAGTCGATTTTTGAAGGGGATGCTCTCATCAGAAATGTCAAAAACAGGGACTTTGTCTGGCTTAAACCGGCAAAGGGGCAGGAAACCGTTACCTTTTTGATAGAGCTGACCCTATTTTGTGGTATAATAAGGACAATATTCATGGGCGAAAATCATAGGTTTCGCTTGTGTTTCAAAGGAGAAAAGACATGTACCCTGATGATTCCTTAACCCTCCATACGGATCTGTACCAGATCAATATGATGCAAGTTTATTTTGAACAAAACATTCATAACCGCCACGCGGTCTTTGAGGTTTACTTCCGCAAACAGCCTTTTAACAATGGCTATGCTGTTTTCGCTGGTTTGGAGCGTTTGATTCGTTATTTTGAACAGTTGACCTTTACAGAGAGTGACTTGGCCTACCTTCGTGAAGAGGGCTATCCCGAGGATTTTTTGGCTTACCTGGCTGATTTTAAGTTTGAACTCTCGGTCAAGTCTGCCCGTGAAGGGGATTTAGTGTTTGCCAATGAACCAATTGTCCAAATTGAAGGTCCGTTAGCCCAGTGTCAATTGGTGGAGACGGCTGTTCTTAACATCGTCAACTACCAGACCTTGATTGCGACCAAGGCAGCACGGATCAAGTCGGTAATTGGAGATGAACCGTTGCTAGAATTTGGCACGCGCCGTGCTCAGGAGATGGACGCTGCCCTTTGGGGAACACGTGCGGCCTTTATTGGAGGAGCTGAGGCAACATCCAATGTCCGTGCAGGCAAACTCTTTGGCATTCCTGTAGCAGGAACCCACGCCCATGCTCTTGTTCAAGCCTATGGCGATGACTACAAGGCTTTCAAGGCTTATGCCGAGACCCACAGGGACTGCGTGTTCTTGGTTGATACCTATGATACTTTGCGGGTTGGTATGCCTGCAGCCATTCGTGTGGCCAAGGAAATGGGTGACAAAATCAACTTCAAGGGTGTAAGGATTGACTCTGGGGACATGGCCTATATTTCTAAGAAAGTACGTGAACAGCTTGACGAAGCAGGCTATCCAGATGCGAAAATCTATGCGTCCAATGACCTGGATGAAAATACCATCCTTAACCTCAAGATGCAAAAAGCTAAAATTGATATCTGGGGTGTTGGTACCAAGCTGATCACAGCCTATGACCAGCCTGCTCTCGGTGCGGTTTACAAGGTTGTCTCAATCGAGAACGACGAAGGTGTCATGGTGGACTCCATCAAGCTTTCTAATAATGCGGAGAAGGTTTCAACGCCTGGTAAGAAGCAAGTTTGGCGGATTACCAGTCTGGAAAAAGGCAAGTCAGAGGGAGATTACATCACCTTTGCGGATACGGATGTCACACAGATGGATGAGATTTACATGTTCCATCCGACCTACACTTACATCAACAAGACCGTTAAAAACTTTGGGGCTGTGCCACTCATGATTCCTATTTTTGAAAAAGGGACATTGGTTTATGAATTACCAACCTTGCAGGAAATTCAAGCCTATGCACGAACAGCCTTTGATGAACTTTGGGATGAGTACAAACGCGTGCTGAACCCACAAATCTATCCAGTTGATTTGGCGCAGGATGTTTGGGACAACAAGATGGCCTTTATCGATCAAGTTCGCAAACGGGCTAAGGAGCAAAGTGAGGAGATTGAGACATGAGTTTGCAAACGGATATCATTAAGGCCTTAGGCGTCAAACCAACGATTGATCCTCAGAAGGAGATTCGTCGCTCAATCGATTTTCTAAAAACATACCTTTACAAGCACCCCTTCCTCAAAACCTATGTTCTAGGGATTTCAGGAGGTCAAGATTCAACCTTGGCAGGACGATTAGCCCAGCTAGCAGTTAAGGAAATGCGGGCTGAAACAGGGGATGAGGCCTATCAGTTTATCGCTATCCGCTTGCCCTACGGCGTTCAAGCGGACGAAGATGATGCGCAAAAAGCTCTGGCTTTCATTCAGCCAGATGAAACGTTGACCATCAACATCAAACCAGCGACAGACGGTATGATGGCTGGCCTTGAAGCCGCTGGTCAAGAAATTTCGGACTTTAACAAAGGCAATATCAAGGCCCGTCAACGGATGATAGCCCAGTATGCAGTTGCAGGGCAGCGCTCAGGTGCAGTCATCGGGACAGACCATGCGGCTGAAAACATTACAGGTTTCTTTACCAAGTTTGGTGACGGTGCGGCAGATATCATGCCTCTCTATCGCCTCAATAAACGGCAATGCCGAGAGCTGCTAAAAGCTCTCAAAGCGGACCGAGCGCTATATGAAAAAGTGCCGATTGCAGACCTTGAAGAAGATCGCCCAGGCTTGTCGGATGAAGCGGCACTTGGCGTCAGCTACAATGACATTGATGACTATTTGGAAGGCAAGACCGTATTACCTGAAGCTCAGGCAACGATTGAAAGCTGGTGGAACAAAACCAAACACAAACGCCATCTACCGATCACTGTCTTTGATGACTTTTGGAAGTAAAAAGAAAAGATGTATGATAAACACCAAGCCCAACCAGAAATGGTTGGGTTTTTAGGGATTATCCGAAAGGGATAGACGAAAACAGCAGACTAACCTCGTTTTTACTTGAATTCTCCTTTTAAAGCGTTATAATGGTCTGTATAACTTTCAGGGTAAATCCCTTAGAAACGGAGAATTTAATGCAAGCGATTAATCATGATCTAACCGATAAACTCTATGCAGCCTATGAAGCCAATACGACTTTTGCGGCTGTTGAAAATGCCATCAGCCATAATGGTCTGTTGAAATCTTTGGAGCGCCGTCAGGCGACGATTGAGACCACACCAGTCTTTTCCATTGATTTGACCAAAGATCCGGTTTCTAACCAAGAAGCCTCAGGGCGTTGTTGGATGTTTGCGGCCCTCAATACCTTCCGCCACATGATGATTGGGACCCATAAGATGGAACAGTTTGAGCTATCTCAGGCCCATACCTTCTTTTGGGATAAGTATGAAAAAGCGAACTGGTTCTTGGAACAAATCTTAGCGACAGCAGACCAAGACTTGACCAGTCGTAAGGTCAAGTTTCTCTTGGACACGCCACAACAAGATGGTGGCCAGTGGGATATGGTCGTTTCCCTCTTTGAAAAATATGGGGTAGTCCCAAAGACTGCCTATCCAGAGTCCGTGTCATCGAGCGCTAGTCGCGAGCTTAATGGCTACCTGAACAAACTCCTTCGTCAGGATGCGCAAGTTCTCCGCGATATGGTAACTTCAGGCAAATCTGACCAAGACATTCAAGCTCAAAAAGAAGCCTTTTTGCAAGACGTCTTTAACTTCCTGGCCATGAACCTTGGCTTACCACCGCGTCAGTTTGACTTTAGCTACCGCGATAAAGACGATAACTACCATGTGGAAACGGGGTTAACGCCTCATACCTTTTATGAGAAGTATGTCGGCATCAAACTTGACGACTATGTGTCCATTATCAATGCCCCAACTGCTGACAAGCCTTACGGCAAATCCTATACCGTTGAGTTGCTTGGAAACGTGGCCGGTAGTCGCGATGTCCGCTACCTCAATGTGGAGATGGATCGTCTCAAAGAGCTGGCGATCGCACAGATGCAGGCTGGCGAGACCGTTTGGTTTGGTTGCGATGTCGGCCAATCCAGCAACCGTAAAACAGGTGTCATGGCAGATGGCATGTATGATTTCACCTCCAGCATGGGCATCTCTCTGACGCAGGACAAGGCTGGGCGTCTTGATTACAGCGAAAGCCTCATGACCCACGCCATGGTCTTGACAGGGGTTGATTTAGATGCTAATGGCCAATCGCTCAAGTGGAAGGTGGAAAATTCCTGGGGCGACAAGGTTGGGGAGAAAGGCTACTTTGTGGCCAGTGACGCCTGGATGGATGAGTACACCTACCAGATCGTAGTCCGTAAAGAATTCCTAACAGCAGACGAGTTAGCGGCCTATCAAGCCGAGCCAATCGTGCTGGCACCATGGGATCCGATGGGAGCCCTCGCTTAAGGAAAAAACTAAGAAAAAGAGGATCGGCAAACCAAAGGACTGCCGGTCCTTTTTGGGGGAGAAAAAGAACAACGAGGACCAGAGTAAAACGCCCTTTCTAGCTTTGTGTTAGCGAGCTTGAAGATATCAGAAAACGAATGAGAATGGGGGTGGTCGTTTAGGTCAAATTTTGCTAGATTCTAGCTTGTATTTTAAGCGAAAATAGCGTAAACTAATATAAAAGAGGACGTTTTCTGCAAACTCATACAACCCAACGATAATCAAGGAGGCAAGCATGCACATTTCTACGGACAAACGGTCTTTTGTCAAAGATGGCAAACCTTATTTTTACCTGGCAGATACCTGCTGGAGTGCTTTTACCAATGCGACGGAGGAGGACTGGGCTTACTATGTCGATTACCGTAAGCGGCAAGGGTTTAATACGATTCAGGTGAATTTGCTTTGGCAGTGGGATGCTAGCACACCGACCTTTGACATCATGCCCTTTGCATTAGGGCCGTCAAAGCATTTTGATTTTACCAAACCCAATCCTGCCTATTTTGACCGGGTGGCCCGTATGTTAAAAACAGCGCAGGACAAGGACATGCAGGTGGCCTTGGTTCTTCTCTGGTGCAATTATATTCCAAACACTTGGGCCCAGGCCTTTAACTTTAATCGTCACCCATTTCCGATCGATCAGATCGAAGCTTATGTCACGGATGTGGTTGAACGGTTTGACCAGTACGACCCGATCTATGTGATCAGTGGGGACACCGATTTTCCAGATGAGGAGACGATAGCCTATTATGAGCGAGCCCTCAATCAGGTCAAAAAATGCTCGCCTGACGCTCTAACCACCCTTCATCTGTGCGGCCCTGATTCAGACTTGCCTGCTAGTTTGGAGCAAAATCCAAACCTGGACTTTTATACCTTCCAATCAGGGCACGATGTGACTTCTCCCCAAGTTATAGCCAAATTGACCGAACGGTTTCGCCGTAAAAAGAAACGTCCCGTCCTCAATGCCGAGCCTTGTTATGAGATGATGGGCTTTGGTCCCGGGCAATACGGGCGCTTTCGTCGTTTTGATGTCCGTAAGGCGGCCTGGCAAAGTGTCTTGGGGGGTGCCAATGCTGGGATCACCTATGGGGCACACGGGATTTGGAGCTGGTATGTGCCAGATATTCCGCACGATACGCAGTCTTACATGGTGTTTGACCGTCCTTACCCTTGGCAGGATGCCCTGCGTTTTGAAGGGGCAAATGACTATGTTTACCTCAAGACCTTTATGGAAAGCCACGGCTTTGAGCGTCTCCGTCCTTGTCGCGACAAAATAGCCAACACAGAATCTGTCGAACTGGTGGCAGCAGAAAATGAAGACTATCTCATCATCTATGCGCCCTACAATACGGTGTTACAGCTTAGGGGTGATTATGAAACTTGCTCAGCTACCTTTACAGACCTCCTGTCTAAAAAGACGGAAAAGGCGGTTCTTTATTACAACGACACCAAGGAAAACACTCAAGTCAATATGCACCATTTCCAAGATGATGTGGTCCTGGTCATCACAAAGGCTTAGGCGTCTTGCTTGTAAAAAAATTGCGATGCTTGAAATAAGATGTCACGGCATAGTTGAAAATAGGAGATGAAGCAATGCCAAGCCTTTATGACTGTAAGCGAGAGAAGCGAATGACTAAACAAGGCTGAGAGAGTCGATTAATGAAGAGGTTGGGAGATAAATGCCTAATCTCTTTTTATCTACAAAATCCCTTATCGCTTCGTTTAAGGATCAAACACATTTTTTTGTAAAAAATTTCATTTCTAATAGCTGATGGTGTGTTACAATAGAACTTAATCATAAGAGCGGTGGAAATCACTTCGTGATCTGTCGTCTCTTAGCAGTTAGGGGAGAGGAAAATGACAGAAAAGCAAAAGGGAGCGCTACTGACGGTTGTTGCCGCAATAGCTTGGGGGATTTCTGGAATTTCTGGGGAATACCTGATGACACATGGAATGGCTGTAAACCATTTATCAGCCCTTCGTCTGATTATTTCAGGTCTTTTTTTAACAGCCATAGCTTATGTGACCAATAAAGAAAGCTTGATGCAAGCGATCAAGGATTGGAAGTCACTCCTAGGGATAGGCCTGTTTGCCATTCTAGGTTTAGCCCTCAATCAATACGCCTACCTCTCAGCGGTAGCTTACACCAATGCTGGGACAGCGACAGTCTTACAGTACATGAGCCCTGTCCTGGTCTTGATTTACATTTGCCTGCGTCAGAAGACTTGGCCGACAGTCTTAGATGTTGTTGCGATCGTCCTAGGCATTGTCGGAACTGTTTTTTTAGCGACCCACGGGGATTTGACACAGTTGTCAATCTCTCCGCTTGGCCTGTTTTGGGGGCTTTTTTCAGCAGTCACCTATGCCTTTTACATTCTCTTGCCAGCTCGATCGATTAGGCGCTTTGGCAGTTTGGTGGTGATTGGGTTAGGCATGCTGATGGGTGGCGCCTTGTTTTCAATCCTGACACAACCTTGGCAGTACCAGTACGCCTTTGATGGTAAGAGTTTGTTGGCCCTCTTTGGGATTGTGGGAGTCGGGACAATCTTTGCTTACAGTCTCTTTTTAAAAGGGGTAACTCTTGTAGGACCGGTTAATGCTAGCTTACTAGCGTCAATTGAGCCGGTTGCAGCTGTCTTTTTCTCGATTGTCATCATGAAGGCTCACTTCTTTGCCCTTGACCTAGTTGGCATAGCCCTTATCCTAGGAGCAGTTCTCTTGATTACCCTCAAGGATCTCAATATTCGAAAACGTAGGGAAATAGCAGGTGACCTGAAGAGATAAATAGGCCGCTCAATGCTAAACAGTGGACCAGCGATAGTGGGTTCTAAGTGGTATCTACTTATCCTAGTCTCAAGTCAGTCTCTATTTATTTTTAAGCCATAGTCTATGGGAGAACGGAGGTTTTCATGCAGCAAAAACAGATTGAGAAAAAAGCATTACTGATTACAGCTGTTTTTAACTTTTTTTCTGGGACAGCAGGGATTATCGTCTATATTCTAACGGGGCTTAATGCCATTTTGCTGGATGGGGTCTTCACCTTTATTGCCTTTTTATCGGCAGTTGTGGCCATCCTCATTTCGCAAAACAGCCATAAGCAGACCAAGTCCTTCCCACAGGGGCTGCATTTTATGGAACCTCTCTACGGCGTGTTTAAGGCGGCCTTTACTCTTTTTTTACTAGGGATGACCGTGGTTGAGTCGGCCTCTGATGCCTATGCTTACTTTGTCGAAGGCATCGGAATGCCTATTGAGCCCGGACCAGCCTTGCCCTATGCCTTTTTGATGGCTGTGCTGTGTATCCTTCTTAGTTTTTACCTCAGAAGGATGAACCAGTCCATTCACCATGCCAGTACCATGTTAGCCGCTGAGAGCAAGAGTAGCTTGATTGATGGCTTGATTTCAGCTGGCGTCGGTCTTGCAGTTCTGGTTATTCGTCTGGTGGCGATCGATGGGACCTTTGGCTTTTTACACTACACCGGGGATTTCTTTATCATTATTTTCTTGGTTATCGTTTCCATTAGGGAACCGATCGATGTGCTAAAAGAATCCTCCAAAGAACTGTTCGGCGCAACCTTAGATGATGCTGAGACGATTCAAGCAGTCCGAATGATTGTTAAAGAAGGCCTAGCTATTAAGGAAGATGATGTTTTGGATATTCTCGTTTACAAGCAGGGCATGAAATTGGTGGCCAATGTCGTTATTCAAGACCCAGAGCCGGAAGTATTGAAAACCTGCCTGGATGCCAAACCAACGCTTCAAGAGACCCTGAATGCCCAGTTTCCCCATATAGAACTGGTCTTTACATTTTAATGCTAAAAAAGCCGATAACAGAGAGCGTATCGGCTTTTTTGTCTGACCATTCATTGGAGTTAGGGATAGGGATAAGAATGAATGGGTAAGAAATCAAGTCGCTAGTTTCTAGCGTTTTCCATGGCGTTTGTGCTCATGGATAATTTTGAGAGCGCGCTTGCGCGTTTTGATATTTGGACTTTTTAGCCTGCGATAGGCTGATGCCAAATCGGTTTTTTCTGCCATCTGGTCCTCCTTTTCAAAATTACCAGTCGAAACTGATAGACCTATTCTACCACAAAATTATTAACTGGTAAAGTATTTTTTGTTTATTTTAAAAAAATAACAAGGGTAAACCGTTTAGAGTGATTAATAGGGGATAATCTGGCTATTATTTCAAGCCAATTTATGGTAAAATGAAGACTAACCAACAGTTATGGAGAGAGATGTGGCAGTAGAAAAATATATTCCGACCTTTGCGATTGATGCGGTCTATGACCTAAAGGTAGAAGACTTGGAAAAACATGGGATTCGAGCGGTTTTAGTTGATTTGGATAACACGCTCATCGCATGGAATAATCCTGATGGAACCCCTGAGATGAAAAAATGGCTTCATGACATGCGCGATGCTGGTATCAAGGTCGTTGTGGTGTCCAATAACACGACGGACCGTGTCCGTCGAGCTGTGGAAAAGTTTGATATCGACTACGTTTCCTGGTCCATGAAACCTTTTAATTTTGGCATTCGTAAGGCCTTGGCACGCCATAATATCTTACCTGAAGAGGTGGTCATGGTTGGCGATCAGCTCATGACAGATATTCGGGCGGCTCATCGAGCAGGGATCCGCTCTATCTTGGTGCGTCCTCTGGTGCAGACGGATTCCAATAAAACCAAGTTTAACCGCATGCGCGAGCGCGAGATGATGAAACGCATCGTGGCCAAGTATGGTCCGATCGAGTACAAGAAAAACTTATAGGTAACCAATGGAAGAAACATTATTTTGTATCGGCTGTGGGGCTCAGATTCAGACAGCCGATAAAGCTCAGGCTGGCTATACCCCAAAAGCGGCTCTTGATAAAGGATTAGAAACTGGGCAGCTGTATTGCCAGCGCTGTTTCCGCCTCCGTCATTACAACGACATCGTAGACGTCAACATGACCGACGATGACTTTATCCGCCTTCTGCATGAAGTTGGCGATAGCGATGCCTTGGTGGTCAATGTTATCGACATTTTTGACTTTAACGGCTCTGTCATTCCAGGCTTGACCCGTTTTGTGGCGGGCAATGACGTCCTCCTAGTCGGCAATAAAAAAGACATTTTGCCCAAATCGGTCAAGACTGGGAAAGTCACTCAGTGGCTGACGGAGCGTGCCCATGAAGTGGGTCTAAGACCAGTCGATGTGGTCTTGACCTCTGCCCAAAACAAGCAGGCCATTAAGGAGCTGATCGACAAGATTGAGGAACTCCGTAAAGGCCGTGATGTCTATGTAGTTGGGGTGACCAATGTCGGCAAGTCGACCCTAATTAACGCTATTATCCAAGAAATCACTGGCGACAAGGACATCATCACGACCTCACGTTTTCCAGGAACGACTCTGGATAAGATTGAGATTCCGCTGGATGATGGCAGCCACATCTTTGACACCCCAGGGATTATCCACCGTCACCAGATGGCCCACTACTTGAGTGCCAAAAACCTCAAGTATGTGTCTCCCCGTAAGGAAATCAAACCCAAAACCTACCAGCTGAATCCTGGTCAGACCCTTTTTCTTGGGGGTCTTGGACGATTCGACTTTGTGACGGGCGATAAGCAAGGCTTCACCGCCTACTTTGACAATGAGTTAGACCTGCACCGGACCAAGCTTGAGGGGGCGACAGCCTTTTACGACAAGCATGCGGGGACCCTTTTGACGCCACCATCTCAGGAAGAATTGGCAGACCTGCCAGCCCTTGTCCGCCATGAGTTTTCCGTCAAGGAAAAGACAGATATTGTCTTTTCAGGTCTTGGTTGGATTCGTGTGACAGGGCCAGCAGTCGTGGCTGGCTGGGCGCCAGATGGCGTTGATGTCCTTGTCCGAAAAGCTTTAATCTAAGTAGAGCCAAGCGCTCTAGCTGAGTCTATGCGCTCAGAAGCTCTGCCATTTACCAAAAAAGAAAAGAGACATTATGACTTTAACATCTAAACAACGGGCTTTCCTCAACAGCCAAGCCCACAGCCTCAAACCGATCGTTCAGATCGGGAAAAACGGCTTGACCGACGAGATTAAAACCTCTATCCGAAACGCCCTCGATGCGCGTGAACTGATCAAGGTGACCCTCCTGCAAAACACGGACGAGGACATCCACGAGGTCGCTGAAATCCTCGAAGACGAGATTGGTGTGGATACCGTGCAAAAAATCGGCCGTATCCTCATCCTCTACAAGGTCTCTGCCAAGAAAGAAAACCGCAAACTGTCGGTCAAAGTCAAGGCCGTCTAACCCTTGCTCCCCACTTCTCCCCGAGGTGGGGAATTTGCGCTTATTGGGGGGAGGGTGTAAGGAGATGGAACTCATTCATTTCCCACTTTTTAGCCCAGATATGCTATAATAGTAAGGACTTGGGTAAAATCCCAAAAGAGAACAAAGGAGACAGGTCCTATGGCCATTGAACTGCTGACACCTTTCACCAAGGTTGAATTAGAAACGGAACAACAACCTACCAGCCGCAAGCAGGTAGGCATTTTGGGTGGGAATTTTAACCCTGTCCACAATGCCCATTTGATCGTGGCCGACCAGGTCCGTCAGCAGCTCAAACTGGATAAGGTCCTGCTCATGCCCGAGTATATGCCTCCTCATGTCGATTTGAAGGAAACCATTGATGAAAAGCATCGGCTCAAGATGCTAGAGTTGGCCTTGGGCGATGTGCCAGGTCTTGAGATTGAGACCATTGAGCTGGACCGTAAGGGCATCAGCTATACCTTTGATACCATGACCCTCCTCATCGAGCAAAACCCCGACACAGACTATTACTTTATCATCGGCGCGGATATGGTCGAGTACCTGCCCAAGTGGCACCGCATTGACGAGCTGGTCCATATGGTCCAGTTTGTCGGTGTGCAGCGCCCCCGCTACAAGGCCGGGACCTCCTACCCCGTCATCTGGGTGGATGTGCCCCTCATGGACATCTCCTCTAGCATGGTGCGCGACTTCATCAAGCAAGGCCGGACGCCTAACTACCTCCTGCCCGCCCCTGTCCTCGACTACATTACCAAAGAGGAGCTCTACCAATGACAGAGATGACAGACACTTATGAGGCTTTGGTGGGCCATAGCAGAGCAGACCTATTAGCTCGGCTAGAGCAGGTCATGTCCAAGAAGCGCCTCCAGCATGTCCTAGGCGTCGAGCAGACAGCAAAAGCGTTAGCTCTGACACACGGGTATGACCCAGAGAGGGCAGGCCTAGCGGCACTGCTTCACGACTATGCTAAGGAACTGCCGGATCAAGCCTTTTTGGACCTCATCGAGGAGTACCAGCTAGACCCAGAACTCAAAGTCTGGGGCAACAATGTCTGGCATGGGATGGTTGGAATCTACCAGATCCAAAAAGACCTTGGCATCACCGATCCTGAAATTCTCAGAGCCATCGAAGTGCACACCGTAGGGAGTGCTGAGATGAGCCTCTTGGACAAGATTGTCTACATGGCAGATTACATCGAGCCAGGACGGGATTTTCCAGGAGTCGATACTGCGCGGGAATTGGCCAACTCTGACCTCAATCAGGCTGTCGCCTACGCGACTGCCCGCACCGTCAGTCACCTGGCGAATCAAGGGGTAGCCATCTATCCCCAAACCCTAGAGACCTATAATGCTTATATCAGTTATTTGCCTAGGTCCTAATCACATATCATTAAAGGAAAACACATGAACGAAAAAGAGTTATTAGCCTTGGTTGTCAAGGCAGCCGACGACAAGCGGGCTGAGGATATCCTGGTCTTGTCTGTCGCCGAATTAACCAGTTTGGCAGACTATTTTGTCATCGCTAGCGCCATGAACAACCGCCAGTTAGAAGCCATCATTGACCATATTCGCGAGCAAGTCAAGGCAGCTGCCGGTGACGCGAGCCGTGTCGAGGGCGACGCCAACAGCGGCTGGGTCCTGCTTGATCTTGGCAGTGTAGTGGTTCATATCTTCTCTGAAGACATGCGCGCCCACTACAACTTTGAAAAACTCTGGCACCAAGCCGACAGCTTGGAAACTGCTGGATTTTTAGCGTAATAATAATGACCTTGTCCTTGGACAAGGTTTTTAAAAGCAATGCAAATTGGATTTAGCGCCAATAGAAAGATTGAGCGACTGTCGTCAATATCTCAGGACAAAGGCAGAAAACTCTAAACACTTGCAACGATTGACCATTAGACTTGGAGATTCTCATGACCAAAAACTACGAAACCTTTGCGCGTGTCTATGATGCTATCATGGACGACTCGCTGTATGACCTTTGGACCGACTTTTCGCTCCGCCATTTTCCAAAAGGTAAGACCAAGCTTTTGGAGCTGGCCTGTGGGACGGGCATCCAGTCCGTGCGCTTTGCCCAAGCTGGCTTTGAGGTGACTGGGCTCGACTTGAGCGAGGAGATGCTTAAGATCGCCGAAAAACGGGCCCAGGAGGCTGGAGCCAAGATCGACTTTGTGGCGGCCAACATGATGGACCTGTCCAGTATCGGGCAGTTTGACCTGGTGACCAGCTACTCGGATAGCCTGTGCTACTTGGCCGACGAGGTCGAGATGAGGGACACTTTTGCTGAGGTTTACAAGCATCTGAATGACGGCGGAACCTTTATCTTTGATGTCCACTCGACCTACCAGACCGACGAGGTCTTTCCGGGTTATTCCCACCACGAAAACGCTGAGGATTTCGCCATGGTCTGGGACACCTATGAGGATGAGGCCCCACATTCGATCGTCCACGAGCTGACCTTCTTTATCCAAGATGAGGACGGACGCTTTACTCGTCATGACGAAATCCATGAAGAGCGCACCTACGAACTTCTGACCTACGATATCCTCTTAGAGCAGGCAGGTTTCACCGATGTCAAAGTCTACGCCGACTTTGAAGACAAGGCACCGAGCGACACGAGCGCCAGATGGTTCTTTGTGGCGAGGAAGTAAAAGGATGAGCAAAGCTCAGTACGATAAGACGTGCTGAGTTTTTTGTTAATCTCCTATCCTTCCGTTAATCTGTATATATCCTTCCGATCTGTGGTATAATAGAGGGTGAAAGCGAGGAATGGTTATGTACATAACGGTTAGGCAAGCAGCTGAGCGTTGGGGAATTTCAGATCGACGCGTTAGAGATTTGTGCAGTCAAGGAAAGATCGTGGGGGCTGTTCGGGAAGGACGCTTGTGGAGAATTCCAGTTGATGCGAAAAAGCCAGCCGATGGTCGCTACAAAAAAGCGAGTGGTCTCGTCAATCTCATTGACAAAAAGATGGCGGCCTTATCAGACTTACGCCCTTTGACAGCCGGTGAACTTGAGCGCCTCAATGAGGAATTTACAGTGGAGTACACCTACAATTCCAATGCCATTGAAGGCAATACCTTGACCCTTCGTGAGACGTATATGGTCTTGCGTGGACTAACTATTGACCAAAAACCGCTCAAAGATCACATGGAAGCCATCGGCCACCGTGAAGCCTTCCAATATGTCCAACAACTGGTTGCTGAAAACCAGCCACTGACAGAGCAAGTCATCAAAGGTATTCATTATCTTGTCTTGTCAGATAAGAAGGATGACCGTGGCGTTTATCGTAGGGTTCCAGTCCGTATCATGGGGGCGAGCAATGAACTTGCTCAACCTTATCGGATTCGCTCCATGATGGAGCAATTATTGGCGGATTTTGCGACTAGTCAAGAAAAAATCGTGACGAAATTGGCACGGTTTCATATTGCATTTGAAAGTATCCACCCCTTTATTGATGGCAATGGTCGCACAGGAAGACTCCTAGTGAACTTAGAGTTAATGAAGGCAGGCTATCCACCGATTGATATCAAATTTACAGATCGAATGGCCTATTACCAAGCCTTTGATGACTTTCATGCCAAAGGCAAGTTGTCGTCCATGGAAGATTTATTTGCAGGTTATCTCAATGAAAGACTGGACACCAATCGCACTATTTTGTCTTATAGCAAAGATGAGTATTGAGTAGGAGGAATAGCTCCACAGAAAGCCCTGAAATGAGGGCTTTTTGTGATATAATGGAGATATAGCTTTTTCTGATAATTCTATTATCTGGAATTTTGATTTCATAATGATGGAGATTGCGATGGTTAAATTTATTAAACAGAAAAAAAACATGAGTGAAGAGGATATTAAAGCTAATTTCATTACTCCAGCCATTTTAGCTAAAGGATGGAAAAACGGAGAGCATATTGCCTATGAGGAATATTTTACAGATGGGCGAATAGAGGTTCGAGGCGACAAAGCTCGTCGAAAAGAAGGGAAAAAATCAGACTATGCTCTCTTTTATCAATTTGGGCAGCGTATTGCAATCGTTGAAGCAAAAGATAACAAACACAGTCTACGTTCAGGCTTACAGCAAGCGATTGAATATGGTGAAATTTTGGATGTTCCTTTTGTTTATACGTCAAATGGTGATGGCTTTATCGAGCATGACCGTATCACAAGACAAGAGCGTGAACTCGCTTTAGAGGAATTTCCAACTCGAGAAGAACTTTTCGAAAGGTTAAAAACTGAGAAGAAGTTGAATAAGGAAGTCGCAGAAGCTGTCGCAATTCCTTATTATACTGATGCATTCTCATCCAAGACACCTCGCTATTATCAGGAGATAGCCATTAACCGCACTATCGAAAGTGTTGCTCGTGGGCAAAAACGTGTCATGTTTGTTATGGCAACAGGAACTGGCAAGACGTTTATGGCTTTTCAAATCATTCATCGTTTGCGAAAAGCAGGCTTGGCTAAACGTGTCTTATTCTTAGCTGATCGAAATGTTTTGGTTGATCAGACTATGGCGGAAGATTTTAAACCTTTTGAAAAAGTGATGACTAAGATCACAGCAAAACTACTTAACTCTCCAGAAAAGTTAAATTCTTTCGAAATTTATCTAGGTCTATATCAGCAATTAACAGGTGAAGATGGTGATGAAACGTATTATCAAAAATTTGACAAGGATTTCTTTGATTTGATTGTCATTGATGAGGCTCATCGTGGATCGGCCAAAGAAGATAGTAATTGGCGTAAAGTGATTGATTATTTCTCATCAGCGACACAAATTGGAATGACAGCAACACCGAAGGAAACCAAAGAAGTATCCAATATGGATTATTTTGGTGAACCGATTTACACATATAGCTTAAAGCAAGGAATTGAAGATGGCTTTTTAGCTCCTTATCGTGTTATGAGAGTTAACCTAGATGTTGATGTAGATGGGTATCGTCCGGAAAGTGGAAAATTGGATGCGAGCGGAAAACTTATCGAGGATAGGTACTATGGTCGGAAGGATTTTGATAAAACCATTGTCATTGACGACCGCACGCAAATGGTAGCAAAATTTGTTTCTGATTATATGAAGCAAAACAATGCCCGCTTTGATAAAACGATTGTCTTCTGTGTTGATATTGATCATGCGGAGCGGATGAGAGCAGCTTTTATAAAGGAAAATCCAGACCTGGTACAGGAAGATTACCGTTATGTGATGCAAGTAACAGGGGATAATGCTGAGGGCAAGGCCCAATTAGATAACTTTATGGATGTCAATTCTAAATATCCTGCTATAGTCACGACCTCTAAACTTTTAACAACAGGGGTAAATGCCAAAACCTGTCGCTTGATTGTACTTGATTCCAATATCCAATCCATGACTGAATTTAAACAAATTATTGGTCGAGGCACGCGTCTATATCCCCAAAAAGGTAAAGAGTTTTTTACCATTATTGATTTCAGGAATGTCACTAATCTCTTTGCTGACCCTGATTTTGATGGTGAACCTGTAAAAATATTAGAGACAGATATAAAAGTAAACCATAGAAAGGTACCGTTTTTTGTAAATGAAGACGGAAGCCCTACCGAAAAATACAGAGTTAAGGACAAGAAGGTTGATATTCTGAACTCTACTATTCAAGTCTTGGATGAGAATGGGGAATTAGTTACGGAGAGTTTGATCGACTATACTCGAAAAAATGTCTTAGGGACTTATGCAACCTTGACCGACTTTATTACGGCTTGGCGGAGTGCTGACAAGAAAAAAGTTATCTTAGAGGAGCTTTATAAAAAAGGCGTTTACCTTGATGCTATACGAGAGGCAGAAGGAATTTCTGAACAAGAGATTGATGATTTTGACTTGTTATTAAAATTAGCTTATGGGCAAAAAAGTCTAACGAAATCTGAGCGAATTAGTAAGGTTAAACAAAGTGGCTATCTTTATAAGTATAGCCAAGAGGCGCGTGCAGTGCTTGAAATTCTGCTGGACAAATACATGGATAAGGGGATTGGTGAACTTGAAAGTCTTGAAACCTTGAAATTGCCAGAATTTCAAGTATATGGCGGAACATTTAAGATTATCAATACCTATTTTGGAGATAAAAAGCGTTATTTAGAAGCGATTAAAGAGTTGGAGGAAGAGCTATTTACAGTAGCTTAATGAAAGTAAACTATGTCAATTACATCATTTGTGAAACGAATTCAAGATATTACGAGAAACGATGCAGGTGTCAATGGTGATGCTCAACGTATCGAACAGATGTCTTGGTTACTTTTTTTAAAGATTTACGATAGTCGTGAACTGGTTTGGGAATTAGAGGAAGATGACTATGAATCTATTATTCCTGAAGAATTAAAGTGGCGAAATTGGGCTCATGCTGAAAAGGGACAGCAGGTTCTGACTGGCGATGAACTACTTGATTTTGTTAATAATAAGTTATTCAAAGAATTGAAAGAGTTAGAAGTAACACCAACCATGCCCCTTAGAAAGACGGTAGTCAAGTCTGCCTTTGAAGATGCCAATAACTATATGAAAAATGGCGTTCTCCTACGTCAGGTAATTAATGTCATTGACGAAGTCGATTTTAACAGTCCTGAAGACCGTCATTCATTCAATGATATTTATGAAAAAATTCTGAAAGACATCCAAAGTGCAGGTAATTCCGGTGAATTTTATACCCCACGTGCAGCAACTGATTTTATCGCAGAAATCCTAGACCCTAAACTAGGTGAGTTAATGGCTGATCTTGCCTGCGGAACAGGTGGCTTCTTAACGTCTACTCTTAATCGGCTTAGCGCTCAACGCAAAACAAGCGCAGACACAGAAAAATACAATACAGCTGTATATGGTATTGAGAAAAAAGCCTTTCCCCACCTTTTAGCGGTAACAAATCTCTTTCTACATGAAATCGATGATCCTAAAATCATTCACGGAAATACACTGGAAAAGAATGTGCGTGAGTATACTGATGAGGAGAAATTCGACATTATCATGATGAACCCACCTTTTGGTGGTTCAGAATTAGAAACCATTAAAAATAACTTCCCAGCCGAACTTCGTAGTTCAGAAACCGCTGATTTATTTATGGCTGTTATCATGTACCGTTTAAAAGAAAACGGTCGTGTTGGTGTGATTTTACCAGATGGTTTCCTATTTGGAGAAGGGGTTAAAACTCGCCTAAAACAAAAGTTGGTTGAAGAGTTTAATTTGCATACTATTATCCGTCTCCCTCATAGCGTTTTTGCGCCATATACGGGGATTCATACTAATATTCTTTTCTTTGATAAGAGCAAGAAGACTGAGCAAACTTGGTTCTACCGCTTAGACATGCCAGAGGGCTATAAAAACTTCTCTAAAACAAGACCAATGCTATCTGACCATTTTAACCCTGTTCGCGACTGGTGGAATAATCGTGAAGAGATTTTAGATGGTAACTTTTATAAAGCTAAAGCATTTACCGTTCAAGAATTGGCCGACTTAAAGTACAACTTGGACCAATGCGGTTTTCCAAAAGAAGAGGAAGAGATTTTAGACCCTCTGGAACTGATTGAACAGTACAAAAATGAGCGAGCAGTCTTAAACAAGAAGATTGATACTGTTCTAGCAGATATTTTACAGTTATTGGAGGAGAAATAATGACTCCTGAACAATTAAAAGCTAGTATCCTACAACGAGCTATGGAAGGAAAACTCGTCCCTCAAGACCCATCAGATGAACCCGCAAGTGAGTTACTCAAGCGCATCAAAGCGGAGAAGGAAAAATTGATCACTGAGGGGAAAATTAAGCGAGATAAGAAGGAAACCGAGATCTTTCGAGGTGATGATGGGAAACCTTATGAGAAGTTGGCGGATGGAACTATTCAAGAAATCGATGTGCCGTATGATATTCCAGAGAGTTGGGAGTGGGTGAGGTTAAGCGGAATTATAGTAAAAAATATTGGAGGAGGAACTCCAAGTAAATCTCGCAGTGAATATTGGAATGGGGAAATACCTTGGGCCAGTGTTAAGGACTTGCAGGGCGAATTTTTAGTTGTTACAAAAGATTACATCACTCAAAGTGGTCTAGAAAATTCATCAAGTAATGTTATTCCTAAAGGAAATATTATCATAGCAACCCGAATGGGATTAAATAAAATCTGCAAAAATAAAATAGATGTTGCTATAAACCAAGACTTGAGAGCTTTAACATTTTCTAATGATATTATGTCTGACTATTTCATGAAATTGTATCCCATTATGGTTTTTGAGTCTTCTGGAACAACTGTAAAGGGAATCTCTTTAGATACTTTCAATCAATATGTATTCCCCCTCCCTCCTCTCGCTGAACAAAAACGAATTGTTGAACAAATCGAACTAGCTTTGGCGAAAGTTGATGAATACGCAGAGAGTTACAACAGACTGCAAGAATTGGATAAAACCTTTCCAGATAAACTGAAAAAATCCATCCTTCAATACGCCATGCAAGGCAAATTGGTTGAGCAAGATCCAAATGATGAACCTGTTGAAGTTCTGCTTGATAAAATTCGTGCAGAGAAGCAACGCTTATTTGCAGAAGGTAAGCTGAAAAAGAAAGATCTAGAGGAAACCATCATTACCCAAGGAGATGATAACTCTTATTATGGGGAAGTGCCTAAAGGTTGGAAGCTGTTGCAACTTAAAAATTTAGTCCAACTCCATAATGGAGAGAAAGTAGTAAATAAGAAACTTATATATTTAGATGCCAAAACATTACGAGGTTTAAAACAAGCAGAATATAGAGAAAAAGGAAATCAAGTTTATACTGGAGATTTTGTAATTCTTGTAGATGGAGAGAATTCAGGTGAGTTATTCAATATTCCAGCTAATGGGTACATGGGGTCAACTTTCAAAAAAATGTATTATCTTTCAATCGATTCTCAAATATATATCAATTGGTTTATTCTTAGTAGAAAAGAACTATTGCGTAATTCCAAAACCGGTTCTGCAATCCCTCACTTGAATAAAAATTTATTCAAAGAGCTTGTAATTGGGTTACCTCCTATTTCTGAACAACATCGTATTTCTAATAAAATCAGTCAAGTCTTTTCCAAAATCAATAAACTAATTTAGTATAATAGTTTTATCGTGCGGTGGAATTTCTATCATAACCAAGATAGGAGTTTTATCATGAAGGATTTTGAGTTGCATTTGCGTCAAGCAGGGTTAGCGGAAAATACGATTCGTTCTTATATTTATGGTGTAAAAGTGTTTTTATCACATCATGATATAAAGATAGAGGATTTATTCGAGTACAAAGGTTATTTATTGAATCACTTTAAACCTAAGACCGTTAATTTACGGTTGCAGGGGGTCAATAAATATTTAGATTTTATCGGTCAAAGTGATTTGAAATTAAAATTTGTGAAAATCCAGCAGAAACCATTCTTAGAAGACGTGATTAGCCATGCAGATTATCTTTTTCTGAAGCGCAGTTTGAAAAAGGATAATAACCTAAAATGGCATTTTGTAGTCTGGTTTTTAGGAGCTACAGGAGCGCGCGTTAGTGAATTAGTCAAGCTAAAAGTTGAACATGTGGAGGTAGGTTATTTTGATATTTACTCCAAAGGGGGTAAAATCCGCAGGCTTTATATTCCTAAAAAATTGAGAGAAGATTGTCAAAAATGGTTGCTTTCAGAAAAAAGACTAAGTGGTTATCTATTTCTAAATAAATTTGGTCAGCCAATCACTGCTCGAGGGATTGCTCAGCAATTAAAAAATTATGCTGTGAAATATAAAATGGATACTAATGTTATCTATCCACACTCTTTCAGACATTTATTTGCGAAAAACTTTCTAGCTAAATATAATGATATTGCTTTACTAGCAGATCTAATGGGGCATGAGAGCATCGAAACCACACGTATCTATCTCAGAAAAACAGCAACTGAACAACAGGCGATTGTCGATAAAGTAGTCAATTGGTAAGAAAATAGCAGGAGTCATGATGTGACTTCTGCTATTTTCTACTCAGGGCTCTTATTATGGGAACATACCATCAACTTGGCATATTTCTAAGCTTTCTAAAACTTTAAATCTATATACAGGCAACAGTATAAACGCTTCTGAAAAACAAGCGTTATTTACTAATGTAGAAGGGACCAATTATATTGCAACCAAAGATGTCCATTTTAGTAGAGAAGTTGACTATAATAACGGCATTAGAATTCCAAAGGATTATTTAGAGAAATTTAAAGTTGCTAATTCAAATTCTATTTTACTGTGCCTTGAAGGAGGCAGTGCTGGTCGCAAAATCGGTTATTTAACCCAAGATGTCTGCTTTGGGAATAAATTGTGTAATCTATCTTTCTTTGTAGGAAAAAATAAATTCTTATATTATTTCTTACAGAGCCCTCTTTTTTTAAGTGATTTTCAGTCAAAAAAATCAGGCATCATCGGAGGAGTAAGTATTAAAAATTTAGGAACAATTCCTATACCTATCCCTCCACTTGACGAACAAACTAAGATTGCAAATAAAGTGGAGCAACTTTTTGAAAAAGTAAGTCGATTTTAGCTACTATTGCTTTTTGGGTAGATAAACTAGGAATTCTAATAATTGTTTGAGAGAATCTACTCTTATTTAAGATTGGAATAGTTGTTGAGGAGGAATTTTTCCTAAATTGATTTTGTATCATATCTGATTGTATTGCAAAAAATAAAAAATAAATATTTATAAAATTAAAAGGAGTAATACCATGCATTTGTTGATTAAACGCTCCGTCAACTCCTACAATTCCAGATACACCAATATTTCCAATCCCATTTACCAGTATAGAGTTTTTAGTAATAGCTCGTGCTTTTAACAACCCTTTCGACGTCAGATTTTCTTTGGCACTCATCATAAAACCTTGAGATAAATCGGCTGGTTTATAGAAAGGAATAGAACCACCATAATTTGAAAGTTCGTTCTTAGGAGGAGTATTACCTGTAGTGATTATTCCAACGTTATTTATCGTTGTTTGTAACCAGTTCTTGGGCAACTTCCCATAATAAGAGTTATCACCTCCTTGGGTAATGATGGTCTCCTCTAGATCTTTCTTTTTCAGCTTACCTTCTGCAAATAAGCGTTGCTTCTCTACACGAATTTTTTCAAGCAGAACCTCAACAGGTTCATCATTTGGGTCTTGCTCAACCAATTTACCTTGCATGGCGTATTGAAGGATGGATTTTTTCAGTTTATCAGGAAATTCTTTATCCAATTTCTGCAGCCTGTTGTAACTCTCTGCGTATTCATCAACTTTCGCCAAAGCTAGTTCGATTTGTTCAACAATTCGTTTTTGTTCAGCGAGAGGAGGAATGGGAATTAAAAATTTTTTTATCGTTTGTAAAACCAAATTCTTATTACCTACACCTCTAGTTCCTTTTTTAGATTGTTCAAAGACGAGTGGAGATTTGATGAGATGTACAATAAAATCTGGATTGAAAGGAAGAATGAATTTTAGCAACGCTAAGCTAACAAAAATGCTAAATTCTGTATCAGTATCCACCTTTACCGGAATACCTGTAGTTCCTACTTTAGATAAAAGTATATCATTTCTTTCTGGTTTAGTTCGCATAGATAGTATTGCGTGTTCTTCAGAAGTGATGAACTTTGTACTTGAAAAATCTAAAAATCCAGAACTCATATCTTTTACAGACAGAAAGGGGATACCTGTAGATGCATAGTTTGGTGTAGAATGCGTCCCGTCAATTATTAACTTAGTAATGTTTTCGAGTCTCACCCATTCCCAACTATCAGGTATCTCATACGGCACATCGATTTCTTGAATGGTTCCATCCGCCAACTTCTCATAAGGTTTCTTATGTTTTGTTATTTTTCTGCTGTCTGATCTATAGCATATGGTATAATTAAAACCAGTTAAACAAGAATTCGCTCACTAATTCGGTCAAAAATGTGAGCGAATTAATAAGCGAAATAATGAGCGAAAAAGAACGAAAAAGAACAGGAAGTGTTTAAAATTGTAGAGGAGTATCTCGCTAATACTCTGATTATGACCAGTAAGGATTTGCAAGAGCTATTGGGAGAAGTCCTGCTACGGCTAGACGGTTACCTCTCCGGTTTTGCTCAAAAGGGATTACTGGAGGTATCGGGCTCAACGAAAGGTAAGTCCTAATCCCTTATCAAAAACTAATCAGAAAGGAACCACACATGACCATCACAGGTATTATTGCGACGTTTAATCCTTTCCATTATTAGCACAAGTATCTTCTTACGATTGCTTAAAAAATACGAATATTAAGGAAAAGGAGGGGAAGTGAACACCATTATTTTACCGGAAAATTTAAATAAATTATCTATCAGAGATGTCGTTATACAATTTCGGAATTATGTTGATAATTGTCCAAAAGGTTCAGAACTTTACTATTATTGTAAAAGACTTGGTAGATAACTGTTCAAATAATCAATCAGGTTTAATCCTATTGGAACATATTAAGCAAGCTTTGGATAAAAAGGAGCTAGCAACGATTTCCTTCGAAACAATTCCTTATGTCAGTACTTCATTTGTGAATTCTGCTTTTATCAATCTGTTAGAGGATTATTCATTCGATTTTATTAGACAACATTTAAAATTTAAACATTCGACCGTGCAAATTAACAATTTGATCAAGGATCGATTCGCGTTTGAAACGAAAAAGTCAACAGTAGCTTAATTTTAAAAACGTTTCTTTATAGGAGGCGTTTTGTTGTTTTAATAAAATGTGACTTGATAGCCACCTTAAAAGGTGCTAGACTATAGTAAGTAAATCCTTAGAAAGGAACCACACATGACCATCACGGGTATTATAGCGGAGTTTAATCCCTTTCACCATGGGCACAAGCACTTGCTGGCTCAGGCCAAGGGACTCAAGATTGTGGCCATGAGTGGCAACTTTGTCCAGCGGGGGGAGCCGGCCATCATCGACAAGTGGACCCGGGCCCAGATGGCCTTGGCGCATGGGGCTGACCTGGTGGTGGAGCTTCCCTTTCTGGTCTCGGTGCAGGCAGCGGACTATTTCGCAAGCGGTGCGGTGGCCATTTTGGAGAAGCTGGGCATCGACACCCTTAGCTTCGGGACGGAGGAGATGCTGGATTACCAGCAGTTGGCGGACGTTTATGGGGAAAAAGCAGAGCAGATGAGTCAGTTTCTCCTCACGCTCCCAGATTCCCTGTCTTACCCCCAGAAGACCCAGCGCATGTGGGAGGAGTTTACGGGGATTGCCTTTTCAGGAGAGACCCCCAACCACATTCTGGGGTTAGCCTACGCTAAGGCTTGCGCGGGGAAAGAGATTCGACTCCAGCCCATCCCGCGCATTGGCGCAGGCTTTCATTCTGAGGAGAAGGTGGCCATTGCGTCAGCGACAGCCATTCGCAAGCACGCTGCGGATGAGGCTTTCCTTCAGTCGGCCATGCCTGATGCGGAGCTTTTTTTGTCAGAGAGCCCAGTCAGCTGGGACAACTACTTTGACCTGCTCCGCTACCAGATCCTGACCAGCCCCGACTTGACAACGATTTATCAGGTCAATGAGGAGCTGGCTGTTCGGATCCGCTCGGCCATTGCCAAGAGCAAGACTGTGGATGAGCTGGTGGATATGGTGGCGACTAAGCGCTATACCAAAGCCAGAGTAAGACGGATTCTGACCTACATTCTGGTCAACGTTAGAGAAAGTAATTTGCCAGAGGGCATCCATGTGCTGGGCTTTACGGAGAAAGGCCAGGCCCACTTGGCCCGCATCAAGGGGCAGACTCAACTCATCACCAAGATTGGCAAGGAGCCCTGGGACATTCTGACCCAACAGGCCGACCAGGTTTTCCAACTAGGCCACCCTGCTATCAAGGAGCAGACCTTTGGGCGCATGCCGGTGAGGCAACTAGAGAGTTAGTGAGTAAGGTACCGCCGTGAGGGTGTGACCAAGGCAGCTATAGCCCTAGCCTGGATTTTACGCCACCCTGCTAAAATGCAAGTCATCATCGGTAGTATGAATCCTAAACACATCAAGGAAGCTGCGGACGCTAGTAAGGTGACCCTGTCTCACCATGATTGGTATGAGCTTTACCTCGCTTCTGGGAAATTCCTTCCATAATCATCAAACGATTAATCAACAACTGCAATCGCTTAGCGATAGCGGTTGTTTTTTCTTGCAAACGGGCCTATTTGGGTATGGAAAATATCTGTAATTTCATGAAAAAACAATGAAAATACAAAAAATAAAGCAAAATCTATTGCATTCTTCTTCAGGGAGTTGTATAATAATCTTCGAATTCAGAAAAATCTGAAAATTTAAGGAGTTTAAATTATTTCATGGAAGCACAATCACAACCCTCAACCTCCAATTGGAAAAGTAAGTTTCAGGCTTTAGGCCCTGGTATTCTCATGGCCTCAGCAGCAGTCGGTGGGTCTCATATCGTCTCCTCAACCCAGGCAGGAGCTATCTACGGTTGGCAGTTAGCCATTCTCATCCTGCTGATCAATGTCTTCAAGTACCCTTTTTTCCGTTTCGGGTCTCAGTATACGGCTGAAAATGGTAAAAACTTGATTGAAGGCTACGCCGAAAAAGGCAAGGTCTACTTGTTGGTCTATTTTGCGCTCAATGTTTTCTCTGCTGTTGTCAATACTGCTGGGGTCGGCATGATCTGTGCAGCCATTGTGTCCAATATTTTTCCAAACGCTTTTGGCTTAAACGCTGCGCAGTGGACTGCTATTTTGATTAGTATCATTTGGGGCATGCTGCTGATCGGAGGGTATCGATTCTTGGACCGCTTGTCCAAATGGATCATGACTGCTTTGACCATCACAACAGTGGCAGCGGTTGTTTTTGCTCTCTTTCAACACCGGGAATATGCACCGGATTTTGTAGCCACTTCCCCTTGGCAGTTAACTGCCCTACCATTTCTAGTGTCCCTGATGGGCTGGATGCCAGCACCGATTGAGATTTCAACCATCAACTCCCTCTGGTCAGTTGAAAAACGCAAAACAGTTCATTTCAACAAGGAAGATGCCCTCTTTGACTTTAACGTCGGCTACATCGGTACGGCTGTTCTGGCCTTTATCTTCCTAGCGCTTGGAGCCCTAATCCAGTATGGAAATGGCGAAGCCGTTGAGGGAGCATCGGCTGCCTACATCGCTCAATTTGTCCAAATGTATGCGACAGCTCTGGGAGCTTGGGCCAAGCCTTTAATCACCTTTATTGCCTTTCTCTGTATGTTTGGAACGGTCATCACTGTTATTGATGGTTACTCTCGAGCCAATAATGAAGTCCTCCGTATCCTCATGGGAAGACCGTATGCTTCTCCAAGGTCCCTTGCTATTTGGATGACATTGACCTCTGGCCTTGGAATCTTTATTGCCTTTGCCTTTGCTGGAAACGTCGCAACCATGTTGCGCTTTGCCATGATTGGGTCCTTCATCACGACCCCTTTCTTTGCCTACCTTAACTATAGCTTGGTGAACAATGAAAACCACCAAGTCAAAGGCTGGCTCAAGTACCTGTCCTGGGCAGGTCTCGTTTATCTTTTTGGCTTTGCCATCTTCTTTATCTTCGTTTGGGTGACAGGTAAGATTTAGGATAAGCCCTGAGCGAGACAGCATAGCTTTTAAAATTTTTAAAACCGCAGAATTCTTGCGGTTTTTCTAGTGTCAGAATAGGAAACGCATTGTCTTATCTCTGTCAAAGGAGTATAATAAAACTATAAAACTGATGAGGTCAGTGTGCTGACCGTTCAACTGTTTTAAAAGCATCTGAGAACTGTTGCAGTTGCTACAACACATGTCCAAAGCCCCCAATATCTGAAAAAGGAGTTTACCATGAAACAGATTGAAAACTACCAAGCAGAGAAATACCAAACCAGCCCTTACCAAGAAGTAGAAGCTGGCATCTATCAGACCAACGATCAGGACGGGGACCAGATTTATGTAACGTCCCTATCCTTTGTTCAGGAACCTGAGCTAGGTGAGGGAAGTGGCGACTTGATATCCCAATACCCTCTGGAAGACCTTTTGGATGAATTTTACTGCCATATCAACGATTTTTATGAGGAAGAAAACAAGTTAGACCCTGAGAAAAATGTTCTGGAATTTGCCAGTCCTGATTTAGAAGACGTCCAAAAACTGCGGTCCATTATTGGCAAGCACGTCTACAATGTCGAAGAAGATGACATGGTCAGGTTAGTGATTGAGTAACTATCAAGAGGCAAGAGGGCCTCTTTTTTCTTAAGCAGAAAGGTCAAAAAAAGTCAGACAAAGGTATTGATCTTTACTGACCAATGGTGTATAATAGAGTTATGAAGTTGAGCAGCAGTGGTCTGGTTGGCTTCACAATTGCAAGAACCATGCGGTTCTTGGGCACTTTCTTTTCCAAGGAGGTTAAGGAAATGGACAGACACGCTTGCTACTGACGGCTTTTATTTTTGATACAAAGGTCAAAGTTGGTCAAATCAAAAAACGCTTTTTAATACCTAATAATCCAATTGGTCAGAGCGACCCTTTCTTTTTGAAATAAAGGTCAGTTTTGGTCAAAAACACACGTAACAAACAATACACACGAATAACAAAAGACTATTTAAACGAGGTAAAGATATGAATAACAACTATTTTAACAACAATATGGACGATTTGTTCAATCAATTGATGGGCAATATGGGTGGCTTTAACAGCGAGACCCGTCGCTACCGTATCAATGGCCGTGAAGTAACACCTGAGGAATTCCAATACTTCCGTCAGACGGGTCAGTTACCAGGCGTGCAAACGACTGAGGACGGCAGAACGCCTGTTCAAGAGACTGGCGCTAACCTTAAGCAAGATGGCATCTTAGCCAAACTTGGCCGTAACCTGACTGAAGAAGCGCGTCAAGGCAAGCTAGATCCCGTCATCGGCCGTAACAAGGAAATCCAAGATACGGCTGAAATTTTGGCCCGCCGGATTAAGAACAATCCGGTCCTAGTCGGAGATGCCGGTGTCGGCAAGACCGCTGTCGTGGAAGGTTTGGCTCAGGCTATCATCCATGGAGATGTTCCTGCTGCCATCAAGAACAAGGAGCTTATTTCCATTGACATTTCTGGGCTTGAAGCTGGCACACAGTACCGTGGCTCCTTTGAGGAGAATATTCAAAACCTGGTACAGGAAGTCAAGGACGCAGGCAATATTATCCTCTTCTTTGATGAGATTCACCAAATCTTAGGGGCTGGCTCGACAGGTGGCGATTCTGGCTCTAAGGGGTTGGCGGATATCTTAAAACCAGCCCTCTCTCGTGGTGAGTTGACCGTGGTTGGGGCGACGACTCAAGACGAGTACCGCAACACCATTTTGAAAAACGCAGCCCTAGCCCGACGCTTCAATGAAGTCAAGGTCAATGCCCCATCAGCTGAGGACACTTATGAAATCCTCAAAGGCATCAAACCGCTCTATGAGGCACACCACAATGTGAGCTTGCCTGATGAGGTCTTAAAGGCAGCTGTGGACTACTCGATCCAGTACATTCCTCAGCGGTCCTTGCCAGATAAGGCCATCGACTTGATCGATGTGACCGCGGCTCACTTGGCAGCCCAGCACCCTGTGACCGACGTCAAGGCCTTAGAAGCTGAGATGACCGCAGCTCGTGACCGTCAGCAGGCCGCTGCTGACAAGGAAGACTTTGAAACAGCCCTCAAGGAAAAGATGACCATTGATGAGCTTCAGTCTAAGATTGACAACCACACCGAGAGCCAAAAAGTAGTGGCCACCGTGAATGACATCGCAGAATCGGTGGAACGCTTGACCGGTATCCCTGTCTCTCAGATGGGCTCGTCCGATATTGAGCGCCTCAAGGACATGGCTAAACGCTTGGAAAGCAAGGTCATTGGCCAGGATCAGGCCGTTGAAGCGGTAGCTAAAGCTATCCGTCGGAACCGGGCTGGGTTTGACGATGGGCGTCGCCCAATCGGCTCCTTCCTCTTTGTCGGTCCAACCGGTGTCGGCAAGACCGAGCTGGCTAAGCAACTAGCCCTTGACATGTTCGGGTCCAAGGATGCCATTATCCGCCTAGACATGTCTGAGTATAGCGACCGTACCGCAGTGTCTAAACTGATCGGGACAACCGCTGGCTATGTGGGCTACGATGACAACTCCAATACTTTGACTGAGCGTGTACGCCGCAACCCTTATGCTATCGTGCTTTTGGACGAGATCGAAAAGGCTGACCCTCAAGTCATCACCTTGCTCTTGCAAGTTTTGGATGATGGGCGCTTGACCGATGGTCAAGGCAACACCGTCAACTTCAAAAACACGGTGATTATCGCGACATCAAACGCCGGCTTTGGCTACGATAGCCCAGCTGACAATGACCAACCGATCATGGACCGTATCGCACCATACTTCCGTCCAGAGTTTCTCAACCGTTTCAACGGGGTGATTGCCTTCAACGCGCTTGCTAAGGAAGACCTTGGGGCCATCGTGGATCTCATGATTGCCGAGGTCAACCAAACCTTGGCCAAAAAAGATATCGACCTAACCTTGACCGATGACGCTAAAGCGCATTTGATTGAGCAAGGCTATGATGAAGTCATGGGTGTGCGCCCGCTCCGACGCGTCGTCGAGGGCGAAATCCGTGACAAGGTAACTGACTACTACCTAGACCATATCGATGCCAAACACCTCGAAGCCAAGATGGTGGATGGCGAGCTGGTCATTAGTGAGCGCTAAACCATTGTTCCTAATCTCCTAACCCTGTTGCCAAGAGCAACAGGGTTTTCCTTTGGCAAACTTTTGACAAGCTAGGTTTTTTGAGCTATAATAATACAAATTTAAACCCTTTAACTGAGTCCAGAGAGGCTTGCAAGGACACAAGAGAGAAAGTGGTAGCATGAGCTACCTGATTTTTGTGCACTCTTGCCCTACTGGCGAGAGTGTTTTTTGCGCAGTTGCTAGAAAGAGGCGAACATGATTTTAAAAGAAGACATGGCCATTGTCAGTCAGGTGGAGATTGCACCACGGATTTTTAGATTGGTCCTAGAGGGTCAGATGGTTGAGGAGATGGCAATTGGGCAGTTTCTCCATATTCGTGTGCCTGATCCCAGCAAGCTCTTGCGTCGGCCGATCTCCATTTGTGAAATCGACAAGGATAGGCGTCAAGTGACCTTGGTCTACCGGATTGAGGGAGCTGGGACAGACATTATCTCCCAGCTTGAGCCAGGCAGCCAGCTGGACTGTATGGGCCCGCAGGGCAATGGTTTTGACATCTCAGGTCTTGAGCCAGGCCAGACCGCCCTCCTGATCGGTGGTGGGATTGGCGTGCCACCGCTGATTGAGACCGCCAAGCAACTGGCCCAAAAAGGCGTTAAAGTGACGGCTGTGCTTGGTTTTGCGACCAAAGATGCGGTTATCTTAGAAGATGAGATGGCTCGCTACGTAGAAGCGGTCTATGTCACGACAGATGATGGTTCCTACGGGACCAAGGGGTATGTGTCGACCATCGTGGACCAGCTCGAGGTCTACCAGGATGCGGTCTATTCTTGCGGTGCACCAGGCATGATTCGCTATGTGGACCAGACCTTTGAACATCATCCCCAGGCTTTCCTGTCCTTGGAGTCACGGATGGCCTGTGGCATGGGCGCTTGTTACGCTTGTGTGGTCCACCCCAAAGGGGAGGACCAGACCAAGAGCCAGCGCGTTTGTGAAGAAGGGCCAGTCTTTGCGACCGGTAGCCTTGTCTTATAGGAGGTGTCTATGTCTGATCAGCGTTTACGGATCTCTCTACCAGGGCTTGACTTGAAAAATCCCATTATCCCAGCCTCTGGCTGCTTTGGCTTTGGCCAAGAGTACGCCAAGTATTATGACCTTAATCAGCTTGGTTCTATCATGATTAAGGCGACGACCTTGGCTCCGCGCTTTGGCAACCCTACCCCCAGGGTCGCAGAGACCCCTTCTGGTATGCTCAATGCCATCGGCCTTCAAAACCCTGGACTAGATGCCGTCCTGGCTGAGAAACTCCCGTGGCTAGCCCAGCACTTTCCTGACTTGCCCATCATTGCCAATGTCGCTGGTTTTTCCAACGAAGAGTATGCCAAGGTGTCTGCTGGCATCTCCAAGGCCCCGAATGTCAAGGCCATCGAGCTCAATATCTCCTGTCCCAATGTCGATCACGGCAATGCGGGTCTTCTGATCGGTCAGGTGCCAGAGCTTGCCTATGAGGCGGTGAAGGCCAGCGTCAGTCACTCAGAGGTGCCTGTCTATGTCAAACTGACCCCGAGTGTGGCTGACATCACTACAGTTGCCAAGGCCGTCGAAGACGCCGGTGCCACAGGGTTGACCATGATCAATACCCTGGTTGGGATGCGGTTTGATCTGGCTAGTCATAAGCCCATCATTGCTAATGGCACAGGTGGGATGAGCGGGCCTGCTGTCTTTCCAGTTGCTCTCAAACTGATTCACCAAGTGGCTCAGACCACCAAGTTACCCATCATTGGCATGGGCGGCGTGGATTCGGCACAGGCTGCTCTGGAGATTATGATTGCGGGGGCGTCAGCTATTGGCGTCGGAACGGCGAACTTCACGGATCCCTTTGCCTGCCCAACGATCATCAAGGACCTGCCACAAGTCATGGACAAGTACGGGGTTAGCAGTTTGGAGCAGTTGCGTGCAGATGTCCGCTTGCGCCTCCAAGGCTAATCTTAGGCTAGTCATAGATTGCGTCTGCTCATGGAAAGCGGTATAATATAGAGGAACAGTTCCTGATACATTGTCATTGCGTCAGGTAAGGTTGGTTAATTTGAGGAGGGAATAATGTCTTTTAATTACTTTTACCGCAAAGGGCCCTTTATAGGGCAAGCTATTATTGCTGTGATTATTTTAGGTTTTATCTTTTTCTGGATGCGAACGGCCTTTACAATCCTCTCTTTTGGAAGGGAAATTGAGTCTACAACAGGACAGCACCTTCACCCATTCGGGATGATTCGTATTTTGTTTACTATAGTACCGACCATAATGATTATTATTGCGTTAATCATTTTAGGGCAATCTCTTGTTAAATTGATTTCCCCAAAACCAGTAGTAGCTGGTGATGGGCAAGGCTTACAAGTGACTGGAAAATGGTTTAAAACGCACCGTTTTATGTGGGATGAAATTGATTATCTAAGATATGAGTATCGTATGCGACATTCTGGTTCTTATGTTAATAACCAGAGTTATTTCAGGCAAACCCAGTGGCTGATTGTCAAGCCAAAAGAGGGGAGATCTGCAGAAGTTGACATTACCCATATCGATGGTAATATTGATGATGTTATCAGTGATATCAAAAAAATAGCTCCTCATATACTGATAAAAGGTTTGGAATAAATCTATAGTTGAACAACACAGACAGAGGGATACTATTGATTTGGCGGAGCATGGTTTCTTGTTTACAGGGAAAATGAGCTCCCTTCTTTCTAAAAAAGGCTCTGATAGCTCAATCCTCATCTTAGCATTTACGAAAAGTTCTCAAAGTGGTATAATGATAAGGTTAGAAGGCCTGATTAGATAAGGGTCAAATGTTAAATATAAGGAGAATCCCATGGGACGTAAGTGGGCAAATATTGTTGCCAAGAAAACCGCGAAAGACGGTGCTAACTCGAAAGTTTATGCCAAATTTGGTGTTGAGATTTATGTAGCGGCGAAAAAGGGTGATCCAGACCCAGAAACCAACGGCGCCCTTCGCTTTGTTATCGACCGTGCTAAGCAGGCGCAAGTGCCTAAGCACATCATTGATAAGGCGATCGATAAGGCCAAAGGCAATACGGACGAAACCTTTACAGAAGGCCGTTACGAAGGCTTTGGCCCAAATGGCTCCATGATTATCGTCGATACCTTGACCAACAATGTGAACCGTACAGCGGCTAATGTTCGTGCTGCTTTCGGGAAAAACGGTGGAAACATGGGTGCGTCAGGTTCAGTATCCTACTTGTTTGATAACAAGGGTGTGATCGTCTTTGCTGGCGATGATGCCGACAGCATCTTTGAGCTCTTGCTTGAGGCAGATGTGGAAGTCGACGATGTGGAAGCAGAAGATGGCAACATCCATGTCTACACAGCACCGACAGACCTCCATAAGGCTGTCGAAACTCTCCGCGACAATGGTATTGAAGAATTCCAAGTCACAGAGCTTGAGATGATTCCGCAATCTGAGGTCGAGCTTGACGGTGATGACCTTGCGACGTTTGAAAAACTCTACGATGCCCTTGATGACGACGAGGACGTTCAAAAAATCTACACCAACGTAGACGGGTTTTAATTAAAAAATAAACCAGCTAGGAGCAAATTTCCTAGCTGGTTTTGTGGCTTATTGGACAGCGATTTTAAGCTGTTTTCTGGATTATTATGAATAATTGGGAGTGCGGCTCCTAGCCATTGCTTGACTATCACAAGTATGGCTCTCTCTTTTGAACTCTGTAGATTCGGATGAAGGAAGCGAAGAGATTAAGAACACAGGCTGAGATGAGAAGAGTCGACACTTTTTGAAACCACCCTCCAATAATAATGGTCAAATTGACCAAGATAAGAATAATTTCAAAAGCTAGCATGCCTTTTTTCATGATGTCCTCCTTTCTAAGTTAGGCCTATTTTATAATAGTATTATACCAGAAAATTTCCGATTCTGAAACCTTCTCAATCCCTAAGTGACTCAAAAAACCAGCCTAAAAGACTGGTTTTTAAGCTTTTATTTAACCGAACCACCTGTAATGCCCTCAACATAGTATTTTTGCATATACATAAAGAGAAGGGTGATAGGAATAGCGATAAGAACAGAACCAGCCGCAAAAGACTTGAACCATTCATTGATGGTATCCCGTTCAATCATATTGAACAGACCTATGGCTACGGTGTACTTGCTAGTTGCGTCTCCTAAGATGACTCGCGCAAAGATAAAGTCAATCCATGGACCAATGAAAGCTGTTAAAGCAGTATATACAATAATTGGTTTGGATAGAGGTAAGGTAATTTTAAAGAAAATATCCTTGCGGGTAGCGCCATCTATCATTGCTGATTCATCTAAGGAGTATGGGATAGTATCGAAAAATCCTTTAACAATATAAAAACCTAAAGCAGCACCTGCTGAATAAACAAGAACAAGGGCAAACAGGGTTTGTGTCAAGTTCAAGGCCTTTAAGATAAAGTAAATGGCAATCATAGACATAAAACCTGGAAACATATTAAGGACTAAGGCCAGTTTGAGGTAACCATTGCGGTATTTGAAATTGATTCGGCTCAGGACATAAGCGACTGCTACAGTAATAAAGGTTGAAATAATTGTCGTTGCAATAGCAACAATCGTTGTGTTCATAAACCATTGGGCGAAGGGGAAGGAACTATTGGTAAACAGCTTAGTATAGTTGGCTAGAGTGAAGGTTTTAGGAATAAAATAATTCACATAAGCTGTTCCCTCACCTCTGAAGGATGTCAGAATGACCCATGCAATGGGAAAAAGCCAAATGATTGATAAGACAATCAGGATAGCATAAACAATAGCGAGAGTTAATTTTTTCTTTGATTTCATTATTTCGCCGCTCCTTGTTTGTAAGAATTTGTCCGTGTGTATGCTAAGAGACTAAAGATTGCTGAGATAGCAAAAATCAAGATACCAATAACGGATCCTAGATTATAGTCTGCTGCGGAAACGGTTAACTTATAGAGCCAGGTTACTAAAAGATCGGTTGATCCTGCTTGATAATAGTTAGAGTTTGTGGGGCCACCGCCTGTTAAAAGGAAAATGACGTTAAAGTTATTAATATTTCCAATAAATTGTTGGATGAGGTTTGGAGTCATAATCAGAAGAATCTGAGGGAAAGTGATGGATTTAAAAATCTGTAATTTATTGGCACCATCGATTTCAGCCGCTTCTAATTGTTCTTTTGGCAAGTTCATAATAATTGACGTAGCTACTAACATTGTGAAAGGAATACCAACCCACATATTAACAAAAATAATAGAGAATTTAGCCCAGGTTGGATCCGACAAGAACGGTAATGGGTTATTAAGTAGGCCAATATTCATTAAGAGAGAGTTGAGTGGACCAGCATCGTTTAGCAAGTTTCGCATAATCAAAAGGGAGATAAATTGCGGTACTGCGATTGTAATGACAAAAATAGTCCGCCACATCTTCTTAAACTTTAACCCCTTGGTGTTAATTAGGAGAGCTAGGAGTATCCCAAAGAAGAAGTTGGTTGCTGTTGCGGCAACAGCCCAAATGAGAGTCCAAGAAAGGACTGGGAAGAAGGTGCCAGCCATGCGGCCTGTAAAGACATTGCCAAAGTTTGCTAATCCAACCCAATCAAAAAGATGTTTGGGAGGGAGGTGGTTATGATCATAGCTGGTAAAAGCTAGGCTGATCATATAAACGAGGGGTAATATTGTAAAGAGAAGCACCCCAATCATAGGAATTGACATCAGGGTCATATGGAAACGGCCATCAGTCAAACTACGAAAATCATCCATAAATGTCGGGATTTTCATACCATTTTTCTTGAGGACGTACATGTTTCGAGCGCTTTTCAAATTACACCAATAAATATAGGCAAATACAAGACAAAAGATGATGGATGCTAAGCCAAAAATGAGCATCAACATGGAGTTATCACCCTTTGTAGCAACCTGAATTTTAATACCATTAACAACTTTTTCAGTCATTCCTTGGGTTTCTGTACCTAAACTTATCAGCCCTTTAACTCCCGGAACTACCTGTGTTATGAATGCAATGATGAAAAGGATCTGAGAAATTAAGAAGAGGAATCCTTTAATAAATTGTTTATTGAGCAGATTGGCTGCTCCCATAATAAGCCAGGATAATTTAATGTCCCATCCTCCTTTTTGAAAGGATTCTGGCACGGTTACTTGTTCAAAATAAACAGTATTGTTATCCATAAAAACCTCCGTAAATTAAATGTAAGAATCAGGTTTAAAGGCATCACTGCGATATCTTTAAACTTGATCTTTACTCATTTTTAAAATCTAAAAATGGGAGTGGAGTCAAGGCAGAAGATTCGCCTCGCCTGTCCACTCCCAACGATTTGATGACTTATGAAGGCTTATTTACCAGCAACATCTTGGTCGAACTGTTGGAGTCTAGCCATATAGTCTGCAGATGAAATTTTACCATTATAAACATCAGCAAGAAGAGCTTGAGCTTCTGTCCAGAAGAAAGTCATTTCGCTAAGTTTTGGCATAACAACTGTGTAATCAGTTGAAGAAGTCATGGTTGTCACTGCTTGTGCCAATTGATTAGAAGTAACAGCATCGGACGTTTGAACATCTTTGTGGGAAGGAACGATACTGCGAGTTTCAAATTGGTTAGCTTGGCTTTCAGCACTTGTTAAATGAGCCGCTAAAGCGTAAGCTGCTGCAATACGATCGATATTATCTCCTGCAGGAGCTTGGTTAACAGCATAGAGTTTAACCCCCATAAAGGCTTTTTGTTGAACTTCTTTATCACCAATTTTAATAGTAGGGTATGCTGCTACGCCAACTTTATCCTCACCGAGGGCTTCAACAGCAGCAGGATAATCCCAAGGGCCAGATTCAAAGGCAGCAACTTTTCCTGAACCGAACTCAGAAATGACATTACTTGGGTCAAGGTTGACAAAGCCAGAGTTATTATTTTGGTCTGCAATCCATTGAAGAACAGACACACCAGCTTCGTTACCCCAGTTAGTTCCAGCAGGGTCTTCTCCATCTTCTCCAAAGAGGGTGTTGCCGACAGAAAGCATCAATGGTCCTGTTGCGTAAGCATTCATTTCTTTAAAAGTAGCACCGAAAGTTGCTTTTGTAGTTATGGTTTCGTATGTTTTAACATCTTCCTCAGATAGAAGATCTTTGTTGTATATTAAAACTTGTGATTCAACACCAAATGGGAAGGCATAGGTTTTTCCTTGGTATTGAGCACCAGCTACAGCATTCTCAACATTATTTTCAGCAACTTCTGTAGCATATTGCTCTGGAATTTCTTGAATAACACCAGATTCAATTAATTGCCCGAGTTGGTCATGTGGAAGAGAGAAGACATCAGCAGCGCTTTCAGGGTCTTTCTTCACATTTTCTTGAGCTTTAGAGTCATTTGACTCAATAATCTCAACAGAAACGCCCTCATTAGCTTCCTCAAAGGCTTTTACTGTCTCTGTATAAGATGATTTCGCATCAGTTGGTACCCAAAGCTTAAGTTTGACATCTCCGCTAGCACTAGATGAGCTTGCTTCGCTAGAATCTGAAGCCCCTCCGTTACCACAAGCTGCAAGTGTTGCAACAGAGACAAGCGCTAAACCGCTCATCGCCAATTTAGACCATTTTTTCATGTTTGATTTCCTCCTACGAAATTCAAGTTAAATTTTATACTTCTATTATGCAACCGTTTTCCATAAATGTCAAGCCTTTTTAGGTAAAAAAATAAAAAAAGTTTAAAAAATCTTCAAGAGAGGGTAAAAATGAGGTTTTTAAGCTATACAATTCCAATAATTTAATAGTTAAAATTTCTTTTTTAAAATGGAATGCAACAGGTTGCATTAAATTCTTGCAAAGCTCCGACAGATGGTGTAAAATCACAATAGATGTCAGACATGATTTCGATGCAGGAGTAAGAAAGAGGTGACAGTATGGTAACGATTCGAGATGTCGCAGAAAGAGCTGGAGTTAACCCATCAACGGTCAGTAGAGCTTTAAAAGATAGCACTGCTATTTCCAAAAAAACAAAGGAAAAAGTCAAAAAGGCTATGGATGAGTTAGGCTATGTTCCCAACTTGGCGGCTAAAATGCTTGCTAGTGGCTATACCCATTCTATCGGGGTCGTTTTTCCTCCGATGACAACGCGTGACACCAAGAGTCAGCCTTTTCATATGGAAATCCTAACAGAGATTAACCATACGGCTAAGGCTAATGGCTATACGATTTCCATTGCCACAGGTGATACGACGGAGGACCTTAAAAACCAGATTCACCACATGTATATGGAGCGAAGAGTTGATGGTTTTATCCTCTTATATTCTTATAAAGATGATCCTGTTCAAGCTCATCTCTTAGCAAATAGGATCCCTTTCGTTATGATCGGGACGCCTGTCCAGCATGAGAATGAGACGACCTATGTTGATAATGATAACAAGTTAATGGCTAAGACAGCAGTTCAATATCTTCAGGAGAAAGGCCATGACCATATTCTTTTTGTAACGGATAATCTGGACGGTGAAGTCCAAAAGGACCGCTATAGTGGCTATCAATCGGGGATTAATATGCTAGGCTTAGATTCTCACGAAGCTTTGATTTTTGATCGCCATCAACCTGAAACGGTGGACCAGCTGGTTCAAGCTATCACAGATTATAAGGCGTCGGCTTTGGTCGTTATTGATGATATGCTATCGTTACGCGTTAGCCAACTCTTGTCTTACTACCAGTTGAAAGTTCCAGATGATATTTCCATTATATCTTTCAACAACTCTGCCTATGCAAAGATTATTCACCCTTATTTAACAACCTTTGATGTTAATATTGCAGCCCTAGGCCGAACAGCTTTTACACGCATTTTTGAAAAAGTTAAGAACAAGATAGATGAAAATGCCAAGGTCATTGTTCCTTTTACGCTCAAGGAGAGGGAAAGTGTCCTTGGTCGAAAGTACCTACGTTAACTTTTACAATCCCTTAAAACGACGACAATGGACAGAACACTTTTTAGGAGGATTCTGTCTTTTTTGTTGAAAATGTCTTGCCATTTCCATAAAAGTGATTTATAATAAGTCAAAACAATGCAATCGGTTGCGTATATACAGCAAGCTGTTGGTCATTTAAAATACTCTAGAAAGGAATACAGATATGAAACGTAGTAGCGGTATCTTAATGCCTATTTTTTCTCTACCAAGTCCTTATGGGATTGGTGATTTTGGCCAAGTCGCCTATGATTTTGTGGATTTTTTGGTTGAAACCCAACAAAGCTACTGGCAGATACTTCCTTTAGGGACCTTGAGTTATGGGGAATCTCCCTATCAGTCGTATTCTGCTTTTGCGGGCAATCCTTATTTTATTAGTTTGGATTTTCTGCGTGAGGAAGGCTTAATAGATGAGAAAGATTTTGATGGTTTAGATTTTGGGACCAATGATCAGGAAGTTGATTATGATATGGTTTATGCTAGTCATGATCTGCTATTAAGAAAGGCTGTCGACGCTTTTAGTGCTAGAGGGTTTAGCGCTGATTACGAAACCTTTATCTTAAACCAAAAAGACTGGTTGTTAGATTTCGCAGATTATATGGCCATCAAGGATCATTTTGGTGGGGTTTCTTGGTTAGATTGGCCAGATGAAACCATCCGCCAGAGGACGGGGATTGCTATCAGGTATTACCGTCAGTTACTCGCTGATAAATGGACCTACCATCAGGTCACTCAGTATTTCTTTTTTAAACAGTGGCATCAGCTAAAGGCTTATGCTAATCAAAAAGGCATTCAGATTATCGGAGATATGCCTATCTATGTTTCCTCAGACAGCAGTGACATGTGGCGGTCGCCCCAATACTTTAAAACGGACCAGAATGGTCATCCCTCTGTCGTTGCCGGTTACCCGCCGGATCCATTTTCAGAAACCGGGCAACTCTGGGGAAATCCTATATACAACTGGGAGGCGATGGCTAAAGACGATTATGCCTGGTGGAAAGAGCGGATGGGAATGCTCTTTGAACTCTATGATGTCGTGAGGATTGACCATTTTATAGGTTTTAATGCGTTCTGGGAGATACCAGCAGGCGACGAAACAGCAAAAAACGGGCGATGGGTGAAAGGTCCTGGCTATGACCTTTTTGAGAGCCTCAGGGAGCATTTTCGTCACTTGCCCATCATCGCTGAAGACCTGGGACTGGTTACTGAAGAAGCGAAAGCCCTCCTTGCTGTAACAGGCTTTCCGGGCATGAAAATACTGCAATTTGCCTATGATGCCCAAAATGATAGCGATTATTTGCCACATAACTGCCAAAAGCATTCGGTCGTATATACCGGAACCCATGACCACAACACGATCAAGGGGTGGTATGACGACGAAATTACTGATGAAACACGAGCGTTTTTTGATGCATATAGCCATCGCCAATCGGATGAATCAGCCAGTCAAGCGATGATCCGCCAAGCTTGGTCGGCACCATCTTACCTCGCTATCACACCGATGCAGGATCTTCTAGAATTAGATGGGACAGCTCGCATCAATTCACCGGGAACCTTGGGTGGAAATTGGAGTTGGAGGATGAAACCCCATGCCATCACAGATGATGTCATCACTACCCTAACAGAGCTCACAAAACGTTATAAACGGGAGAGAACTCCTAAGAAAAGGACATAAAGACTTTTAGGGAGAGGGGGACCGCTAGTTTATCTAGACAGGTTCTACCCTCCTCTTTTTTGATTTTTGGGGGAAATGATAAGAGCCAATAAAGAAAACCTATCACCGTGATAAGAATTCTATAAGGTTGAATCGATGGGCAAACACCCAGACTTGTGATAAGATAGACTAGTCATTTAAAACGGCTAGGTGTAAAGATTCCTAGCAAAAGAAGGAGACGACAATGAAATTGAAAAAACTTTTAACAGTTACAGGTCTAGGCTTAGCAGCAACACTTTTGGCTGCATGTGGCTCATCTAATGATTCAACAGCTGATAGCTCTGCATCAAGTGAAGCATCTGCTGAAAAAACAAAAATCTACTTGGGTACAAATGCTTCTCCAAAACCATTTAACTACGAAGACGAAGATGGCAACTTGACAGGTTACGAGTTCGAAGTGGTTAAAGCAGTTTTTGAAGGACTTGACCAATATGAGTTGGAATATGAAGTAACAGAGTGGTCTTCAGTCTTTGCAGGTCTCGACTCTGACCGTTACCAACTTGCGGTTAACAATATTTCTTATACCGATGAACGTGCTGAGAAGTATCTTTACTCTGTGCCAACAGCGTCAAACCCGCTTTCTATGATTGTTCCTAAAAACAGTGAGATTACTGGTTTGGATGACATTGCTGGCAAGTCAACAGAAGTCGTTCAAGGAACAACAACTGCGACTCAGTTGGAAAAATACAACGAAGAAAACCCGGATAGCCCAACAACCATTAACTACACAAGAGATTCGATCCAAGCTATCTTGAACCGTTTGAACGATGAGCAACACGATTACAAACTCTTTGAAGGAATTGTAGCTCAAACGATCGCGGATGACCAAGGTTTGGATAACTTGAAGGTTATCGATCTTCCTGCTGACACTCGTCCTTTGATCTACATCATCTTTGCGGATGGTCAAGAAGAGTTACGTGACCAAGTCAACGAACGTTTGAAAGAATTGGAAGCAGACGGAACATTGGCCGAGCTTTCAGAAAAATTCCTTGGTGGTAACTACGTGCCATCAGCGGACGAATTGGTTGCACCAAACTAATTTTAATCATATAGTTTAAAACTATACCTACTACTACTTAATAAGTATTTGTCAAGGATTTCAAAATATGGCAAACTAATTAAGTAGTCTTTTTGATAAAGACAGTTATCAAGCATCGCAATTTTAAGGAGAATACCTATGACATTTAAAAAATGGTTAACCGTATCTGGACTAGCTCTTGCCTCAGCTGCTCTTTTAGCTGCATGTGCCCCAGCTTCAAACTCATCTAGCTCCTCTAACGCATCAGATTCTGATGCTACAGAAGTTTTGGTTAAGGTTGGTGTTATGACCATGACTGAAGCTGATGAAGACCGTTGGGACAAAATCGAAGACGAGCTGGAAGTAGCGGGTCACAACATCGATATCGAATTTACACAATTTACCGATTACTCACAACCTAACCCAGCAGTTGCTGAAGGTGAAGTGGATATCAATGCTTTCCAACACCACAGCTTCCTCAATAACTGGAACAAGGAAAACAATGGTGACTTGGTTGCCATCTTAGATACTTATTTGAGTCCAATCCGTCTCTACTCAGGAACTGAAAATGGTAAGAATAAGTATGCATCAGTGGATGAGCTTCCTGAAAATGCTACCGTTGCTATTCCCAATGATCCGACTAACGGAAGCCGCGCTCTTTATGTCTTGCAATCGGCTGGATTGATTGAACTTGGTGTTTCTGGTGATACATTTGCGACTGTTGCCGATATTACTGATAATCCTAAAAACATTACCATCACTGAATTGGACGCTAGCCAAACAGCTAATTCATTGATCGATGTGGACGCAGCGATTGTTAACAACTCCTATGCAGTTCCAGCTAACTTGGACTACAAAAACGCGCTTTATGTAGAACAAAAAGATGAAAACTCACAACAATGGGTCAACATCATCGCAGCTCCAAAAGATTGGAAAGACAAAGACAATGCTGAAGCGATTCAAGCGATTCTTGACGCTTACTACACAGACTCTGTGAAGACTTCTATTGAAAAAGAATCTGACGGACTTGACTTGCCAGTTTGGTAATTTGTATGGAACAGGACGGGGAGCGTGTGGAGACATACGCTCCTTGGTTTATTTTTGGAGGAGAAAAGACATGACCTTAACAGAGAAAGAATTGTTGGAAGCCTTTGAAGCTGATAAGATTGCTCAGCGTTATTTTGACCATTTAAAGACCTTGATTCGTAAAAAATCCATCTTTGCCCAGCAAATCGGTTTATTAGATGTGGCGACTTATTTAAAGGAGCTTTTTGAAGAGGCTGGTGCAACGGTTACCTTAGATAATCATTATGCGGCGCCTTTTGTGATGGCTAAATTTTCATCTCCTAAGCCAAATGCGAAGACTTTGATTTTTTACAATCATTATGACACGGTTCCGGCAGATGCTGATCAACCTTGGACAGCTGACCCCTTTACCTTGTCTGTTCGTGAGGGGTATGCCTATGGGCGAGGCGTTGATGATGATAAGGGGCACATCACGGCCCGTCTTTCAGCAGTTGTCCGCTATCTACAGGAGCATCAAAGCCTGCCGGTCAATATTATCTTTATCATGGAAGGGGCTGAGGAATCGGCGTCTGTTGATTTGGACAAATACTTAGACGACTATCAAGAGGAGCTAAAAGGAGCAGACCTTCTCGTGTGGGAACAAGGTATTCGCAATAACTTAGGGCAACTGGAGATTTCTGGCGGCAATAAAGGGATTGTGACCTTTGATCTGACCGTGGATTCAGCAGAAGTCGATATACATTCTTCTTTTGGAGGGGTCATTGACTCGGCTTCTTGGTATCTTCTGCAAGCGTTGACGACTCTAAGAGACCGTGATGGGCGCATTCTCGTTCCTGGACTAGTAGACAAGGCTAAAGTTGCGACAGAGCGTGAACTCGCCTTGGTTGAGCAATTTGCCCAGCGTCGCCCTGAAGGGGTTCAAGCCGTTTATGGCCTTAAACTGCCTCTTTTAAAGGCAGAGCGAGAAGATTTTTTAAGGCATCTCTTTTTTGAGCCCTCTATTAACATCCAGGGTATCCAAACGGGTTACCAAGGGCAGGGGGTCAAAACGATTTTACCGTCCAAAGCCAGTGCTAAGATGGAAGTACGCTTGGTGCCAGGATTGACACCGGACGGTGTTTTAGATACAATAAAACAGCATTTGGCTAAAGAGGGCTTTGAAAAAGTTGTGGTCACTAAAACGTTAGGTGAGATGAGTTACCGTAGCGATATGTCAGCCCCTTCTATTCTTAATGTGATTGCGGTAGCAGAAGCATATGAAGGGCGAGAAGTGGCGGTTTTACCGACATCACCAGGAACAGGTCCCATGCATACAGTTTTTGACGCCCTCGGTGTCCCTATCGCTGGCTTTGGCTTGGGCCATGAAAAGAGCCGTGATCACGGAGGGGATGAAAATATACGTCTCGCGGATTATTACAGCCATATCCAATTAGTAGAAAGATTAATCAACAGTTATGAGTAAAGCAATTATTCAGTTAGATCATATTGATGTAACCTTTGAGCAAAAGAAACGCCAGATAGATGCGGTCAAGGATGTCACCATTCATATCAATCAAGGCGATATCTATGGGATTGTCGGTTATTCTGGTGCAGGAAAATCGACTTTGGTGCGTGTCATCAATTTGTTGCAGGTTCCGTCAGCAGGGAAAATTTCCATTGATGACGATGTCATTTATGATGAAAAAGTCCTCTTAAAGAGTAAAGAGTTAAGGGCTAAGCGTCGTGACATTGGTATGATTTTTCAACATTTTAACCTCATGGCGCAGTCTACTGCTGCTGAAAATGTCGCCTTTGCTTTGAAACACTCTGGCTTATCAAAGGATGAAAAGGCAGCAAAGGTCGCTAATCTTTTAGAACTAGTAGGCTTGTCCGACCGTGCAGACAACTACCCAGCCCAGCTGTCTGGCGGGCAGAAACAGCGGGTGGCCATTGCGCGTGCGCTGGCCAATGACCCTAAGATTCTGATTTCAGATGAAGCGACTTCTGCCCTTGATCCTAAAACGACCAAGCAGATTTTGGCCCTCTTAAAAGAGCTCAATGAGAAGTTGGGATTGACCATTGTACTGATTACGCATGAAATGCAGATTGTTAAAGACATTGCCAACCGTGTGGCGGTCATGCAAAATGGTCACCTCATTGAAGAAGGTTCGGTTCTCGATATATTCTCAGGTCCTAAACAGGCCTTGACCCAAGATTTTATTAAAACCGCCACTGGGATTGATGAAGCCATGGGTAAAATTGTTCAGCAAGATGCCGTCAAATACCTGCCTCAAGGGAGTCGTTTGGTTCAGCTTAAGTATGCTGGCCAATCGACGGATGAGCCAATCTTGAATGATATTTATGCTAAATTCTATGTGAAAGCTAACATTCTCTTTGCTAATATTGAGATTTTAGACGACACACCCGTTGGGGAGATGATTGTGATTTTATCAGCGACAGATGACAAGGTGGACCAAGCGACTCAAGCCTTGCAAGAGGCTAGTGTCAGTGTTGTGGTATTGAAAGAAGGTGGCCATCAATGATAGAATGGATTCAAGAGAACTTGCCCAATGTTATCAAAATGGGCTGGGAAGGACAGGCAGGTTGGGGAACCGCTATTTATGCGACCTTATACATGACCTTTTATTCCTTTATTATCGGAGGGATTATGGGCCTATTAGGAGGACTCTTCTTGGTACTAACAGGCCCTAGAGGTGTGATTGCTAATAATTTCTTCTATCAAATTCTAGATAAAATTGTTTCTGTTTTTCGGGCCATCCCATTTATTATCCTCCTTGCGCTCATTTCTCCGGTGACACGGGCCATTGTCGGGACTAGGCTTGGAGCGACGGCAGCCATTGTTCCGCTGTCCTTGGCTGTTTTTCCCTTTTATGCTAGACAAGTTCAGGTTGTTTTAGCAGAGTTGGATGGTGGGGTGATTGAAGCAGCTCAAGCTAGTGGTGCCAATCTTTGGGACATCATCTTGGTGTATCTCCGTGAGGGCTTGCCCGACCTGATTCGCGTCTCAACCGTGACGCTGATTTCCCTCATCGGGGAAACGGCCATGGCTGGGGCAATTGGTTCAGGAGGGTTAGGAACCGTAGCTGTTTCATACGGTTATAACCTTGGCCGACAGGATGTCACGATTGTCGCAACAATCCTCATTTTGATTCTTATCTTCAGTGTTCAATTTGTCGGGGATTTCCTGACACGTAAAATCAGCCACCGGTAACGATACAAAAAACATCTCTAAGGCGCTCTTAGAGATGTTTTTATGTGGATTTTAGGATTTTGGAAAAGAATTCTTTAAAAACGAGAGTTGGAAATGGAATAGCCATCATTAGGAACATGTATGGTGTAAGGTTAACTTGGGTTGCTCTGGTATTCTTAGACTTCTGTCTATTTTTTGAAAATCTTATGCCTTGGAATGACGTGCTAGTCTAGACGGATGACTAGCATTGTGAGAGGTTTTTTTGGTCTGAGTGAGGCCGGTTAGTAGGCTCATGGCTAAAAAGACTATTGCGGCATACCAGTAAGGCTGTTCCATGCTTGTTGATCGACCGGAAATCTCAATGATTCCCTTAATCAAGCAGCCACTTGCAATAATCCCTAGAGTGGAATTAAAAAGAAGTAGGGACAAGCGGTTGGTTAGCCAGGTCATCTGCCAAAGGCTTAGAAAGCAAAGCACCATGCCAGCTAACGGCGCAAGGAACATGAGGCGCATGTAAAGGGAAGATTCGCCGTAGCTGAAGTGTTCATAGATAAACGTGAAGACAATGGAAAAGACTGTCAGCCCGAGGTAGGCAAAACCGGCTTTTCGGAAGCTGTGATTAGTAACCGATGTAAACAATATCACTCACCGCCCTTTCTTTGATGGTATTTCCGTTGGTAGTTGGATTGTTAATGATCTGACCGTTGAAGTACATGGTCGATGACCCGCCGCCGTCGAGATTATAGGCAGTGGTCACGCCATAGGATTGCATGATTTCAGCCATCTCATAGAGGGTTAAGCCAGCAGACGCATCTGTCCTGCCGTCAGAAACAATGATGATATAGTGGAGGCTGCCGTCCTCTTCCTCGATGATACCGATGGCCGTCCGAGGGTTGTCAGACATAGCTCTACCGACTTCATCGCTTGAAGAAACAGCTATCTCGCCATTTGAGACCAAGGTTGGACCAAAGGCAAAGGTATTGACCACACCACTATCGAGCAAGGCCTGAGCAGTGGTGTCCTCTTCGTTGAAGGTTTGGAAGCTACCATCTGCATACACAGCTAGGTCCTCGTATTCAGAACTTCGAGAAGTGTCGCGGTAAATCACACCGTTTTTAATGACATAGCCCGTCTCATTGGCACCGTAATAATCACCGTTAACAGCAAAGATAGCATTGTTAGAGCTCGCAATAGCTGATGTAGTCTCCGTTATATTAGTCCCAAAAGTGTTTTGAGCGAGTGCTGTTTTAAGATACTCAGCACTGGATAGCTCAATATCGGCCACATAGTAGGTCGTGTCTCCATTACTTTCGGTAGTGATGGTAATAGAGATATTGTCATCTTGATAAGAGCTATCAGTCACCGTTGCTTGACCTGAAGAAGCAGCCTTGCTAGTGGTTGTATCAGAACTTGAAGTTGTGGCGTTGGTTTGGGCGACAACGACTTGACTAACGGCTGATGGAATCACAAAGGTTTTGAGCAGAGAATAAGTATTTGCTCCTACAAGAATAGAACTAAATAGGATAGTATAGGCATGTTTTTTAAAAAATGACATAACATCCTCCTCTCTAAAGGTATATGCTTAAAGTCTACCGTCAGTGTCTAAAATGAAGCTGAAAATTTTCTGAAAGAAACCTTAAGTGGCTGTGTTTAGAGATGGTTAGTAGCTAAAATGGATGACGGTTTGAGGACGACGGAGTGAAAAGGCTCCGCTTTACACCAAAAAAGCAGAAAACTGGCGTTTTCTGCTGGGCATTTGACGAATCCTATGTGCTTGAGGCGAACCATCGGGACAAAATTTTCTTACTATCTCAATTGGTTGGGTTTAGGATTGAAACCAGGAAGGTTGACCTTGTAGCGAATGACAATGAGTCTAATAACCAAACAAATGATAAATAAGGCAATGTAAACTGGAATTTCAGGAAGTCTTAAATTGACGACTAGGAGGTGGTAGCAGATGCCTGCACCAAAGGCCAAGACCGCATAGATATCTGCCTTGAGAACGATGGGGACCTCGTTGACCAAGAGGTCTCGTATAATCCCTCCTCCGACCCCAGTTAGGGTTGCTAGGAGGCCAGAAGTCATTGGATTCATCCCCATTTCAACCCCTTTGCTGGCACCGATTAAGGCGAAGATAACCAAGCCAATGGCATCAAAGGTCAGGTTGGTGATGGTTAAAAAGGTATAAAGTTTATGGGTCCGAGGCTGATCCACTTTTTGGCGAATGACAAAAGCATACATTAATAGCGAAACGACGATAGACAGGTAAATCGGTTTTGGGTCGACCAAGGCCACCGGAATCTCTGAGAGCATCATATCCCGGAGTATGCCGCCACCACAAGCTGTGATGATGGCTAATAAGGTAAAGCCAAACAAATCCAATTGGTGTTTAAATCCTTTTGCAGCACCAGAAACAGCAAAGGCAATGGTCCCCAAGTAGTTGCACAGGGTTAAAAAAAGTTCGAAAGTCACAAAAAACCTCACACTGATGTATCGTAATCTCATTATGACCTCAAAAACTTGGAAGAACACTAAATATGAGATGAGCTATTTAACAGACTAGAATCTCATAGATTTTTTTGGCAAGAGTGATCTTAATCTAAGAGACAGGGTTATTATATCAAAAAAAGGAGAAAGAAGGTTAACGATAGGTTTTAAAAAGGTTGTCAATGTCGAAAAAAAAGATGAAAAAGGAGATAGGTTTTCAAAAAGTTTGTGAATATTTTAGATATTATGATGGAAGAGAGGAATTTATTTTCAAAAAATGCGAAAAAAGTCACAATTAATAATAAAAAAACAGGAAATTTAAAGCATTTTCAGAGAATAGAAAACTAATATGGGAAAATGGTTCAAATACTTGAACTTTGTGAAAAATTGCAATAGAATTAAGAGGTATAAGAATAATCCTTGGAGGACAAAATGACAAAAATTTCTAAAGAAAAACACCTGGATATGTTCCTTAAGATGCAACGTATCCGCGATGTGGATTTGACCCTTAACAAATTGGTGCGTCGTAACTTTGTACAAGGGATGACTCATTTCTCAGTTGGTGAAGAAGCTGCAGCTGTTGGCGCTATGGCTGAGTTGACATACGATGACATTATCTTCTCAACTCACCGTGGTCATGGTCACTGCATCGCAAAAGATATGGATCTCAACAAAATGATGGCTGAACTTGCAGGTAAAGCAACAGGTGTTTCCAAAGGTCGCGGTGGTTCTATGCACTTGGCTGATATCGAAAAAGGGAACTACGGAACCAATGGTATCGTTGGTGGTGGTTTTGCCTTAGCGACTGGTGCAGCTTTAACGCAACAATACACAGGGACTAAGAATGTTGTCATTGCCTTCTCAGGTGACGGTGCAACCAACGAAGGGTCATTCCATGAGTCAGTCAACATGGCTGCGACTTGGAAATTGCCAGTGATCTTTTTTATTACAAACAATCGCTATGGTATCTCAATGGATATTTCAAAGGCGACTAACACGCCTTATCTCTACACGCGTGCGGAAGCCTATGGAATTCCGGGTCACTATGTTGAAGACGGGAACGACGTTCTTGCGGTTTATGAAAAAATGAAAGAAGTCGTTGAGTATGTTCGTGCTGGTAACGGTCCTGCGATCATAGAAGTGCAGTCTTACCGTTGGTTTGGTCACTCAACAGCTGATGCGGGTGTATACCGCACCAAGGAAGAGGTAGATGAGTGGAAAGAGAAAGATCCACTAAAAAAATACCGTGCTTACTTGACTGAAAACAAGATTGCCACTGATGAAGAGTTAGATGCTATCGTGGCTCAAGTGAAGAAAGAAGTTAACGATGCCGTTGAATTTGCCCAAAGCAGTCCTGATCCAGACCTCTCTGTTGCCTACGAAGACGTTTGGGTTTAATACAGAAAAGACTAACTGACAATTCGAAAGGAATAGACAAATAAAATGAGTGAAACAAAAGTAATGGCCTTGCGTGAAGCAATCAACTTGGCCATGTCAGAAGAAATGCGCAAAGACGACAAAATCTTCCTGATGGGTGAAGATGTCGGTATCTATGGTGGTGACTTTGGTACCTCTGTTGGTATGCTTGCTGAATTTGGTGAAAAACGCGTTAAAGATACGCCTATCTCAGAGGCAGCTATCGCAGGTGCGGCAGTCGGTGCGGCCATCACTGGCCTTCGTCCAATCGTTGACTTGACCTTCATGGACTTCATCACGATCGCTATGGATGCTATTGTCAACAACGGTGCTAAGAACAACTACATGTTCGGTGGTGGTATCAAGACACCTGTAACCTTCCGTGTGGCATCAGGTTCTGGTATTGGTTCAGCAGCGCAACACTCACAAGCACTTGAAGCATGGTTGACACACATTCCTGGGATTAAGGTTGTCTCTCCAGGAAATGCTAACGAAGCAAAAGGATTGCTCAAGTCATCTATTTTGGATGACAATATCGTTCTTTTCATCGAGCCAAAAGCACAGTACGGTAAAAAAGAAGAAGTAAGCCTTGACCCAGAATTCTATATTCCACTTGGCAAGGGTGACATCAAGCGTGAGGGTACAGATGTGACCATCGTTTCTTACGGTCGCATGCTTGAGCGCGCTCTACAGGCAGCCGATGAATTGGCTGCAGAAGGGATCAGCGTTGAGGTTGTTGACCCGCGTACCCTTATCCCATTGGATAAAGAAATGATCATCAACTCTGTTAAGAAGACAGGCCGTTTGGTCTTGGTCAACGATGCCTATAAGACAGGTGGCTATATCGGAGAAATTGCAGCAATGGTATCTGAAAGTGAAGCCTTTGACTACTTGGATGCACCGATTGTTCGTGTAGCCAGTGATGATGTCCCTGTTCCTTATGCATCTATTCTTGAAAATGCAATCTTGCCAAACGTTGAGAAAATCAAAGCAGCGGTTAAAAAGACTGTCAATAAAGGTTAATCAAGTATACACTTACTGGTCAAGCATCGCTGTGACCAGTAAGGTTTTGTTTGACGTAAAGAATGCAAACCAAGACTAGGAAGGAAACCAAACATGGCTATTGAAATTATTATGCCTAAACTCGGTGTGGACATGCAAGAAGGTGAAATCATCGAGTGGAAAAAACAAGAAGGCGATATGGTCAATGAAGGCGATATTCTTCTTGAAATCATGTCTGATAAGACAAACATGGAGCTTGAAGCAGAAGATTCAGGTATCCTGATTAAAATTGTAAAAGGTGACGGTGAAACCGTTCCTGTTACGGAAGTTATCGGTTATCTTGGAGCAGAAGGTGAAACTGTCGACACAGAAGCTATTGTTACAGCAGGCTCTCCAGCCGTCAGCGATGCTCTTGTAACGACAACTGAAGATGTTGCTCCAGTAGCAGCACAAGCTCCTGTTACTCCTGCTGCTAAACCACAAGGTGGCGGAAAAGTTCGAGCAACTCCAGCAGCACGAAAAGCAGCTCGTGAGCTCGGTATTGACCTCGGCTTGGTTTCAGGAACGGGTGCTCTTGGCCGTGTTCATAAGGATGACGTTGAAAACTTCAAGGGTGCTCAACCGAAAGTAACACCACTGGCACGCAAGATTGCCGAAGACAATGGCTTGGATCTTACAACTTTAGTTGGTACTGGTGTTGGTGGTAAGATTGTGAAAGAGGATGTTCTAGCAGCAATCACTCCAGTTCAAGCCACAGCTCTAGCAGAAGCAAAAGCAGCGGAAGCGCCAGCTAAAGAATTGCCAGAGGGTGTTGAAATTATTAAGATGAGCGCGATGCGTAAGGCCATCTCGAAAGGTATGACCCATTCCTACTTGACAGCACCAACCTTCACGCTCAATTACGATATCGACATGACTAACCTCATGGCTCTTCGTAAGCAAGTTCTTGAGCCAATCATGAACAAGACAGGTCTTAAAGTAACCTTTACGGACTTGATCGGTCTTGCAGTTACCCGCACATTGATGAAACCAGAACACCGCTACATGAACGCCTCATTGATTAACGATGCTAATGATATTGAACTCCATAAATTTGTTAACCTTGGTATCGCAGTTGGCCTTGATGAAGGTTTGATCGTACCAGTTGTTCACGGTGCAGAAAAAATGAGTCTTTCTGATTTCGTTGTGGCTTCTAAAGATGTCATCAATAAGGCTCAGTCTGGTAAGTTGAAATCTGCTGAAATGTCAGGTTCGACCTTCTCTATCACCAACTTGGGAATGTTTGGAACGAAAACATTTAACCCAATTATCAACCAACCAAACTCAGCTATTCTTGGTGTCTGCTCAACTGTTCAAACACCGGTTGTTGTGGATGGCGAAATCAAAATTCGTCCAATCATGGCCCTTTGCTTGACCATTGATCACCGCTTGGTTGACGGTATGAATGGTGCTAAGTTCATGGTAGATCTCAAAAACCTCTTGGAAAACCCATTGGAGTTGTTGATTTAAACCGTAGCATTGGCAACCAAGTCAGTCCTAAAAAGACTGGACTGATAAAAGAAAAACGTTCTGAAAGGAAATACAAACATGGCTTTTGAAGTAATTATGCCTAAACTCGGTGTGGACATGCAAGAAGGTGAAATCATCGAGTGGAAAAAACAAGTGGGTGATGTGGTTAATGAGGGTGACATCCTTCTTGAAATCATGTCAGACAAAACAAACATGGAACTTGAAGCGGAAGATTCAGGTGTCCTCTTGAAAATTGTTCGTGAGGCCGGTGAAACTGTCCCTGTTACAGAAGTCATTGCCTACATCGGTGCAGAAGGTGAAGTGGTAGAAGAAGCTGCTGTAGCGCCAGCTGCGGAAGTGGCTAAGGCAGAAGCTGACCTTAAAGCTGCTGGTCTTGAAGTGCCTGCTGCGCCTGCAGATGCAGCACCAGTAGCACCAAAAGCAGACTTGGCAGCTGATGAATATGACATGATCGTTGTTGGTGGTGGCCCTGCTGGTTACTACGCAGCGATTCGTGGTGCTCAACTTGGTGGTAAGATTGCCATCGTTGAAAAATCTGAATTCGGTGGCACCTGCTTGAACGTTGGCTGTATCCCAACCAAGACTTACCTTAAAAATGCTGAAATCCTTGATGGATTGAAGATTGCAGCTGGCCGTGGTATCAACTTGGCTTCAACTAACTACACCATCGATATGGACAAAACAGTTGATTTCAAGAACTCAGTTGTTAAGACCCTTACAGGCGGTGTTGCTGGTCTCTTGAAAGCTAATAAAGTGACCATCTTTAATGGTCTTGGTCAAGTTAACCCTGACAAGACTGTTACGATTGGTTCAGAAACCATCAAAGGACGTTCAATCGTTCTTGCAACTGGTTCTAAAGTCTCTCGTATCAACATCCCAGGTATTGATTCTAAATATGTCTTGACATCTGATGATATCCTTGATCTTCGTGAAATGCCAAAATCGCTCGCTGTCATGGGTGGTGGTGTTGTCGGTGTGGAACTTGGTCTTGTATGGGCATCATACGGTGTTGAAGTTACCGTTATTGAAATGGCAGACCGTATCATTCCAGGTATGGACCGTGAAATCTCACTGGAATTGCAAAAAGTGCTTTCTAAGAAAGGTATGAAGTTCTTGACATCCGTTGGTGTCTCTGAAATCGTTGAAGGCAGCAACAACTTGACCATCAAACTTAACAATGGTGAAGAAGTGGTTGCAGACCGTGCCCTCTTGTCAATCGGACGTGTGCCACAATTGGCTGGCCTTGAGAACTTGAATCTTGAAATGGACCGTGGTCGTATCAAGGTTAATGCCTACCAAGAAACATCTATCCCAGGTATCTATGCCCCAGGTGATGTTAATGGTACGAAGATGCTTGCTCACGCGGCTTACCGCATGGGTGAAGTAGCTGCTGAAAATGCTATCCAAGGTAACCACCATAAGGCTAAATTGGACTTCACGCCAGCTGCCGTTTATACACATCCTGAAATTGCCATGGTAGGTTTGACTGAAGAACAGGCTATCGAGAAGTACGGTAAAGATGGTATCATCATCGGACGCAACAGCTTTACAGGTAACGGTCGTGCCATTGCATCAAGTGAAGCTCACGGTTTTGTTAAAGTTATTGCAGATGCGAAATACCATGAGATTCTTGGTGTTCACATCATTGGTCCTATTGCAGCAGATATGATCAACGAAGCAGCAACTATCATGGAAGCTGAATTAACAGTTGATGATGTTGCAGCATCTATCCATGGTCACCCAACCTTCTCAGAGGTGATGTACGAAGCCTTCTTGGATGTCCTTGGTGTTGCGATCCACAACCCACCAAAACGTAAATAAGCTTAAATCCTATATCTTATAAATCAGATAAGAGATAAGTCAGAAATGAGTGCCGAGTGATTAAGTTTGGCACTCATTTTGTTAAGGTAGAAAAACCTTCAGATTGTTATTAAGGTGGGGTTCAGATGCCCAATTCTAACTATTTTTGGTATAATAAACATAGCGCTTCCAGCGACATTCATTTTTCAGGAGATGACCATGAAATATATTGTCAACAACTCAAACGACCCTGCTTACAACATCGCTTTGGAATCCTATGCCTTCCGTGAATTAACAGGAGAGGATGAGATTTTTATCCTCTGGATCAACGAGCCTGCGATTATTATCGGTAAGCACCAAAATGTCCTTGCTGAGATTAATAAGGAATATACAGATGCCCATGGCATCCATGTGGTTCGCCGGCTGTCTGGAGGTGGGGCTGTTTACCATGACCTTAACAACCTCAATTACACCATTATTTCAAACAAGGCTGATGAAGGGGCTTTTGACTTTAAGACCTTCTCTAAACCAGTGATTGACACCCTAGCTGGATTAGGTGTAAAAGCTAACTTTACAGGCCGTAATGACCTTGAAATTGATGGCAAGAAAATCTGTGGGAATGCCCAAGCTTATTACAAAGGCCGTATGATGCATCACGGTTGCCTTCTCTTTGATGTGGATATGACTGTCCTTGGTGATGCGCTCAAAGTATCTAAGGATAAGATTGAATCCAAAGGGGTGAAGTCTGTCCGTGCCCGTGTGACTAATATCAACAACGAATTGCCAGAAAAAATCACTGTTCAAGAATTTAGCAATGCGATTCTAGAGCAGATGAAAAAAGAATATCCTGATATGACGGAGTATGTCCTTTCTGAAGACGAACTCAAGCACATCCAAGAGATCCGGGATACCAAGTTCGGTACATGGGATTGGAACTTTGGGGAAACACCAGAGTATACTATCGAGCGTAATGTACGTTATGATGCTGGTAAAATCACAACTTTTGCTATGGTTGAGAAGTCTGTCATTGAGTCTATTAAAATCTACGGAGACTTCTTTGGGATTGGCGACGTATCCGACATTGAAAAGCTTTTGGTTGGGACACGTTATGAATACAAGGATGTCCTTGAAAAACTCCAAACCATTGATACGAGTCATTATTTCTCTCGCATGACGACAGAAGAAGTCGCAAAAGCGATTGTAGCATAAATCTCAGGCTTCCGTCAGGAAGGCTGAGAACGTAGACAAACCCTAGTTTTTCTGTCAACAGGATATTACAAAGTTCTAGCAAGGTTTTAAAGAGATGATCTTTTGCTAGCTAAGCGAGCAATTATCGAAACTTTCCGCTGTGATAAAAGAGGCTGGGACAAAAGTCCTAGCCTCCTAATAATTTATTATCAGTTAAACAAGACGCAGTGGTTGAGTGGCCTGTAATTCGCTGATTTCATCAGCTTTTACAGCCCTACTCAACTGTGCGGGGGTGGGACGATAAAATCGAACCTATTCGGTTACCGATTTTTGTCCCACTCCCTCGGAAGTATGGAGACCTTAGGCTCAAAACTTAGGTTTGCTTTAACAGTCTGGGAGACTGTTAAAGGTTGGAAATAGAGCAAACGATAGCTTGAGTCAAACGTCCAGAGGGAGTCGCTACTGTCTGTTAAAACGATCCAGTGGATTGTTTTAAGTTTGAGCCTGAAAACTAGAACGCGAGAAACCTAAGGAAAGTTTCAAAAGAGACTTTGTCTTCAATCTGAAGGCTTCCGTCAGGAAGCCTTTTGTCGTGTAACAGAATCCTTGCATATTAATAACCTTTTTGTTATCATAAAAGAGTCTTCAGGGCAGGGTGTAATTCCCGACCGGCGGTGAGGGTATCAGATAATGGTTCCTAAGTCCGCGAGCGCAAGCTGATGTGGTGTGATTCCACAACCGACAGTATAGTCTGGATGGGAGAAGACGAAGGCAGGTTGCCTTTTTTGAGAAAACCTTTCTTTAAAAATACTGGAATTGTAGCTAATTGGCCCATTTAAGGTCTTTTTAGGGAAAGATTGTTAGAATAAGGATGTCCTGTTTTCGAGGCTTCTTTCGATTTTTAGAAATTGGAGGAAACTTGAATGACACACACACGTAAAATGGCCTTAGTAGCCATTCTCTCAGCGGTTTCTTTTCTGCTGATGTTTTTCCAACTGCCCCTCATACCGGGAGCAGATTTCTTGCAGATGGATTTTTCCATTTTGCCAGTCTTGATTGGACTTGCTATATTAGAGGTTAAATCAGGAATGACGATTTTACTGTTACGCTCGCTCTTGAAGCTTTTGCTTAATAGTAGTGGTGTTTCAACCTATATCGGTCTGCCTATGAATATTTTGGCTATGGGGATTTTTATACTCAGCTTTGCCTTCATTTGGAAAAAAAAGAAAACAGCAAAATCGTTTTGGATGGCTGCAATTGTCGCAACGATTGGGTCAACCTTAGGGATGTTGGTTGCTAACTATATCTACGCTGTTCCCTTGTATGCAGCCTATGCTAACTTTGACATTAAAACCATTTTAGGTCTTGGCAATTACTTATTTGCTATGGTAGTGCCATTTAATCTCCTACAGGGAGTTATCTTATCTGTTGCCTTCTATGGTCTTAATACCGTTATGAAACCTGTTTTAAAACCTTATGAAAAATAAACAAAAATACTTTACACAGGGCTCTTTTGCCCTTTTATTCTTTGTCATACTTGGCTATGTGGTCAAGTTCTACCCAGATTACCTCGTGAAACTCGATGTTGATTTTCAAAGCTGGCTTCGGGGGGAGCTTCCTGATACGCTAAATAACTTTTACCGCCTAGTTACCTTGCTTGGCAATACCCCTATCATTTTAGCTTATACGGCTTTGATTGCGGCCTTCTTTTATTATGTTCGCAAGTGGTGGGCAGAAGGCATTTTGATGTTGGGCAATATCCTTATTATGGGAGTCGCTTCGACGGTGTTGAAAATGGTCTATAATCGCGAGCGTCCAAGCCTAGAATACTTGATTGAAGATCCTATTGGGGCTTCTTTTCCAAGCTGGCATGCGGCATCAACTATGATTGTCGCCTTGAGCCTATGCATTATCATCAATCAGCGGGTAAAGACGTCTCAGCTCAGTAAGAGGCTATTGCAGGCTCTAGTCATCCTCCTTGCAGCTACCGTAGGTGTTTCTCGTCTTTATATAGGCGTTCACTACCCTTCAGATGTTCTGGCAGGTTGGCTATTAGCGATTGCCATTGCATTCATTACCTATCCTTTTTACGACCAGAAGCGTTTTGAATGGCGTTTCCAGAGCAAGCAACGATAAGGAGAGTCATTCCATGTGGACTGTTAAGGACTTTGACGAACTGACGACCAGGGAGTTGCACGCCATCTATGAGCTGCGCGTAGCAGTGTTTGTCGTTGAACAAGCCTGTGCCTATCAGGAAGTCGATCAATCAGATTTAACCTGTCTGCACGGGATGAATTGGCGCGATGGCGCTCTCGCGAGTTATTTTCGTCTGATTGAGGCCGAGGACGGTGTCCATCTGGGGCGGGTGATTGTATCCCCGAAGTTTCGAAAGCAAGGTCTAGGCCGCGGATTGCTTGAAAAAGCCCTTGATGTGACCAGAAGACTATATCCGGGATTACCCCTTCATGCTCAAGCCCAAGCTCATTTGCAAGACTTTTATGCTAGCTTTGGATTTGAGCCAGTTGGTGACGTTTATCTAGAAGATGGCATCCCTCATATTGACATGACATTACGATTATGATAAAAGTTAAGACCTGCTAGAAATTAGCAGGTTTTTGTGATATGATAAAGGCATTCAATAGACTATTAAAGACAAAAAATCTGAAGAAAGACCTAGCATCTCTTGGATTGATGGATGACTGAAGCAGATGTTTTTTAGAAAAGTTTTGGTATAGCAGAAAGTGATGGGATTTTATGGAAAGATTAACGTGGCAAGACTACTTTATGGCCAATGCTGATTTGATTTCAAAACGCTCAACATGTGACCGAGCCTATGTGGGTGCCATCCTGGTCCGTGATAAGCGGATTATTGCAACCGGTTATAATGGTGGCGTTTCTCAGACTGAAAATTGCCACGAAGCGGGTCATCAGATGGATGAGGGGCATTGTATTCGTACGGTACATGCGGAGATGAATGCCTTAATCCAGTGTGCCAAGGAAGGGTTGTCCACGGATGGTACGGAACTGTATGTGACCCATTTTCCTTGCATTAACTGCACCAAGGCTTTGCTCCAAGCAGGGATAAAAAAAATCACATACAAGGCTGCCTATCGGCAACACCCTTTCGCACTTGAGTTGATTGCAGCTAAAGGTGTAGAGTTGGTTCAACACGATGTGCCTAAGATTCAACTAGGGGAGGAGTAAAGATGTTAAGACCCCTCCACATGGCTCATGCGTTTTTAGATGAGATTCTAACAGATCAAGACACTGCCATAGATGCCACGATGGGTAATGGCCATGATACTCTTTTTTTGGCACAACGTGCTGGTCGCGTGGTGGCTTTTGATATCCAGGAACCAGCCCTTGAAGCAACTCAAAAACGATTGAGTGAGGCTGGTTTAACCAATGCGGAACTTTATCTGGAAGGCCACGAGCAGGTTGGCCAGAGAGTTACTCAGGCAAAGGCTGCCATCTTTAACTTAGGTTACCTACCGTCAGCGGATAAGACAGTAATTACAAGACCTAAGACTACCCTGTCAGCCATTGAACAAATCTGCGATTTGCTAGAAGTTGGCGGCCGCATGGCAATCATGATTTACTACGGTCACGAAGGTGGAGCGGTCGAGAAGGACGCTGTTCTTGATTTTGTCAAAAGCCTTCCTCAACAGGCATATACAGTAGCGGTCTATAAAACCATTAACCAAATCAACAACCCACCTTTTTTAGTCATGGTGGAAAAACAAAAAGCTAGAAACTTTTTGAGGATATACTAAAGAGGCTGGGACAAAAGTCCTAGCCTTCTAATCATTTATCATCACTTAAACAAGTCGCAGTGGTTGGGAGTAACACTCACTGGCTTTGCCAGTTTTAGTGTTACCCCTGCATAGGTCATTAGGTGCTTTAGCACCAATGAGCCACTGCTGAGTGGCCTGTAATTCGCTGATTTCATCATCTTTTACAGCCCGAACAAAAGAGGGAAACACCGTTTCCTCTATTTCCAACCTCAAACAGTCACTTTATGACTGTTTCAGCTATGCGGGGGTGGGAGTGAGAAGGTCTGGGGATAGACCTTCTCAACCCTAACCTAAAAATGAAAAAGGGAGGGAAATCGAACCTATTCGGTTACCGATTTTCTGCTACTCCCTTAAATATGGTATGTGCTAATCTTTAATCGGGTACTTTGCGAAAATCACACGGACACTAGGTGATGCGAGAACATCAGTTCTATCTGACTTTAATCAGACTAGTCTCTTTTTGATTGTCGTTTGGTGTTAGGCTGTTTTTTTCTGGACGGCTCTATAGACAAAGATTAAAGCAAGCCCGATTATGGCAAGGACGATAGCCACATAGAAGGCGTTTGAATAATCTCCGCCATTTGCTGTTGCCATTTGAACAGCAACCCGAGGTGCAAAGAAAGCTGCCAAGGAATATCCGGTAAAGACAATCCCATAGTTAACCCCTTGATTAGCTGGTCCATAGTTTTCCATAACAATTGAAGGGAAGACACCCATAACACCGCCAAAACAGATTCCAAGACCAATAATACCAATGGTAAAGCCAAATTGTCCAGGGATAATGGTCAAGGCTAGAAGAGACAGGGCAACCACACCGTAAATGATGGTTAAGGTATTGCTACGTCCGATTTTGTCTGAAACGGATCCCCAGATGAGACGGCCACTAGAATTAGCGATAGAGTATAAACTCACATAAAGAGCAGCGGTTGAAGCTGACAACCCAAACATAGTGGTTCCAATCGGGGAGGCCTGGGAGGCGATCATCAGACCAGAGAAGGCACCAACAAAAAACATAGAGATGATAATGTAAAATAAGGGCGTTTTAAGCATATCTTTCCATGATTTATTAGTGAGGCCAGCGCCAGCTTTTTGAGGAGGTGTCCATCCTTTGGGAATAAAACCAGCTGGAGCAGGTTGGATAAAGTAGCTGGCAATCAGAACAATCACGATATAGGCCAGCCCGATTGTGCGGAAAGCCAACTTAGCATCACCAGCATTGCTTTGAATAAGGTGACTGGCAAGAGGAGACGCTATTACAGCAGCAAATCCCATGCCTCCAGTTAGAATACCGGAAGCTAATCCCCGTTTATCAGGAAAAAGACGTAGGGTATTGGAGAGTGCTCCTGAATAGGCAAAACCTTGTCCTAAACCAGCCATTAAACCGTAAGTTAAATAAAGCATGGCAGGGCTGGTGACATATCCTGTCAAGTAAAAACCGAGGGCAAATAAGATGGCACCAATAGCGATGGTCCATTTAACATAGCCTTTATCGACCAGATACCCTCCTAAAATCATAGGAATAGGACCAATGGCTGAATTGATTGCAAAAGCAAGCATGATTTCTCCCATTGACCAACCAGTTTGAGCAGAAAGTGGCCCTGCAAAAACACTAAAAGCGTAAACAGCTCCTGTACATAAAAGGATTGCTGTGGAGGCGATAATTACACGCCAACGATTGATTGAAGGTGTCATATGAATTCCTTTCTAAAACCATATTTGTAAAAAATATCACAAGAAAAAGATAACATGGAAATCATTATTTGTCAATAAAGACAAAAAATAGTTTTTTCAAAAAGAAGATTTTGCCTAATGAAAAACTTTGTGAATAAAAAAAAATCCTATCATTTTGCCAAAGTTCTTACTATATTTTTGTTTTTATATTGTGAAAAAATAAACTTTTTAACTGTTATCGCTTGCATTTTTTTGATAAAAATTATATATTTTGTGTAAAAGTTAACAAAAAGGAGTTGCTTATGAAATTAGTAGCGATTGTCGGAACAAACTCAGACCGTTCCACTAACCGAAAGTTAGTCCAATTTATGGCCAACCATTTCCAAGAGCATGCCTCTATTGAGGTTTTAGAAATTAAAGATATTCCAGCCTTTAATGAACCTGAAGATAAACAAGCACCTGCTGAAATGGAAACCTTATCAGAAAAAATTCTTGAGGCTGATGGGGTTATTATCTCGACGCCAGAATACAACCACACGATTCCAGCACCTCTAAAAAGTGTGCTGGAATGGATTTCATATACGAGTCGAGCCTTGATCAATAAACCGACAATGGTTGTTGGAGCCTCGTTAGGAACGCTTGGTTCTTCCCGGGCTCAGGCTCATCTTCGACAAATCCTTGATGCACCAGAACTAAAGGCAAGGGTCATGCCGGGAAATGAATTTTTGCTAGGGCATTCTGAACAGGCTTTTGACGCTAGTGGTCAACTGGTATTTCCTGAAAAGGTGGCTGAGCTAGAAGAAGACTTTGCAGAATTTTTAACGTTTGTTGACATGACGAATCAATTGGTAGCTGCTCATGGGTTAAACACTGAACAAAAACGTCAGTTTTCTTGGGAAGCTGCTGCAGAATAGGGAGGAACAGGCATGAAATTTATTGGAATTGTTGGAACGAATGCAAAGAAATCATATAACCGAGATTTGTTGCATTTTATGGCGAAACACTTTTCATCAAAGGCTGACATTGAAGTCCTAGAGATCAAGGACGTTCCAATGTTTAATGAGACGGATGATCAAACTAATCTTCCTGTAATCCAGGAATTCAACACCAAAATCAGTGAAGCCGATGGCATTATTATCGCAACACCTGAACACAATCACTCTGTTCCTTCAGCCTTAAACAGCTTGATTGAATGGTTGTCCTTTATGATTCACCCCCTCGATGGGAAGCCAGTCATGATAGTTGGAGCTTCTTATGATGTTCAGGGGTCTTCACGAGCTCAATTGCATCTTCGTCAAATCCTGGATGCACCTGGTGTTAATGCTATAGTTATGCCAGGAAGTGAGTTCTTGTTGGGGCGAGCTCATCAGGCATTTGATGAAGAAGGAAATCTGAAGAATGAAGGAACAGTTGATTTCTTGGATTCTTGTTTCTTCCGTTTCTTAAGGTTTGCGAAAATTGCCAATCAATTAAATGAGCCAGAAGAATTAGCTCTAGAACCCGGGACGTATGAGGTTACAGCAATCGGTCATAATGGGAAGTTACCTATGTCTGTAACGCTGTCTCAGGATCGTATTGAGAAAATTGATATTGATACCGAAGGGGAATCATCTGGGATTGCGGATATTGTGTTTAGCCGTGTTCCAGCAGAAATTATTGAAGGACAAACTCTTAATGTAGATGCTATTTCAGGCGCTTCTGTGACCTCAAATGGCGTTCTTGACGGGGTGGCTAGAGCTGTTAAGCAAGCTGGGGGTAACCCGGATATCCTTAGAAAAAGGTCTAAAGCACCAAGTGCCCTTGATGGTGAAGACAAGTCTTATGAAGCAGATTTAGTCGTCGTTGGTGGGGGTGGTGCCGGTTTAGCCGCAGCAGCACGAGCGCTTCAGCACGGTAAACGTGTGGTTCTCGTTGAAAAATTCCCAGCTTTAGGTGGTAACACTGTCCGTGCTGGAGGACCGATGAATGCACCAGATCCAGAATGGCAGAAAACCTTTGCTGCTAATGGGGGTGAGGATCACAATCTTCAAGCCCTGCATGATACCGATGAAAGTACGATTGATCCAGAATACTTGGACGATTTCCGTGCCTTAAAAGGTCAATTGAAAAGTTATCTGAAAGACCCATCGTACTTGTTTGATTCAACCTTGCTTTATCGTATTCAAACCTACCTTGGTGGAAAACGGTATGATCAAAATGGTCAGGAAATTCATGGCGATTACCAATTGGTGAAAGAATTGACCGACAGAGCTTTAGAATCGGTTCGTTGGTTAGAAGATATTGGTGTGAAATTTGTTCGAGATGAAGTTACTATGCCAGTAGGAGCTATTTGGCGTCGTGGCCATAAGCCAGTAGTCCCCATGGGCTACGCCTTCATTTCCGTGCTAGAAGAGTATGTTCGCAACAATGGCGGTGTGATTTTGACAGATACTCCTGTTAAGGAATTAATCGTTACCGATGGTAAGGTCACAGGAATTGTAGGAACTGGTCGAAATGGGCAAACAATCCGAGTCGAGGGTGCTGCAGTTATCCTTGCTTCAGGAGGTTTTGCGGCGAATATTAAGATGATGCAAGAGTACAATACTTATTGGAGTCATATCGATGATGATATTAAGACATCTAACTCGCCTGCCTTGACTGGAGATGGGATTCGTCTTGGTCAATCTGTCGGTGCAGACTTGGTAGGGATGGGCTTTTCACAAATGATGCCAGTATCCGATCCAAACACAGGAGCGCTCTTTTCTGGACTTCAGGTTCCGCCAGCGAACTTTATCATGGTCAATACTGAAGGCAAGCGTTTCGTTGATGAATATGGTAGTCGTGATAAACTAACCCAAGCTGCTATTGATAACGGTGGTCTCTTCTATCTGATTGCAGATGATCGCATCAAAGCTACGGCCTACAATACAAGTCAGGAAAAAATTGATGCTCAAGTTGCTGCGGGAACGCTGCACCGTGCGGATAGTCTGGAAGAATTGGCGACACAAATCGGGATTGTACCTGAGGTCTTAGTAGAAACCATTAGCAATTACAACCGTTATGTCGATGAAGGCTTTGATCCGGAATTTGGTAAAGGGGCCTTTGATTTGAAGGTCGAAGTGGCACCATTTTACGCAACGCCTCGTAAACCTGCGACTCATCACACCATGGGTGGCCTCAAGATTAATACCAAAGCTCAGGTTCTAACAGCAGATGGTGATATTATCCCAGGTCTCTTTGCTGCAGGAGAGGTAGCTGGTGGAATACATGCGGGTAATCGCTTAGGAGGCAATTCCCTAACAGATATCTTTACTTTTGGTCGCATTGCTGCTGATACAGCCATCGAGCAGTATCTCAATTAAATGACAACAGGAGCTAGTCTTATGGCCTAGCTCCTGTTTCTTGATGTGTAGCTCTTAGTTAGTCGAGTTTGGGTTGGATGAAGAGACGCTCCTGTCCCAAGGGATGAAGTGTTACAGGTTGGTCATAAAAGTCATGCAACTGCTCTACCTGGAAGATAGCTTTTTTAGGTCCCTGTGCGACAATTTTCCCTTCCTTAAGGAGGAGAACATGGCTAAAGGAGCTGGTGATTTCTTCTGCATGGTGTGTGACATAGAGTAGCAGTGGCGCGTGAGCTAGAGTGATGATTTGATTCAACTGGCTCAATAAGGTCTCCCGAGCTAGCAGGTCTAATCCGGAGGTGGCCTCATCCAGAATCAAAAGTTCAGGACTAGCCATCAAGCTTCTGGCAACCAAAACAATTTGTTTTTCGCCCTGGGACAAACTCGAATAACGGCGACCGATTAAATGACCTGCCTTTAATTGCCTTAACATGGCTTTTGCTTGATCAAGCTCAGCCTGGTCGAAAGCTTTATAAAGAATAGAGGATTTGTAATTGCCGGTTAAGACAATTTGTTCAGCTAGCATATCATTCGGGAGCCGTTCAGCAATAAAGGAGCTGACAATGCCGATTTTTTGACGAAGCTGGCTCATATCGGTTTTGCCAAAGCGATGTCCTAAAACGGTGACAGTTCCTGAGCTAGGCCAAAATTCCCCTGTCAAAATGCGTAATAGACTGGATTTTCCAGCACCGTTCAGTCCTAGAATGGCCCAATGTTCATCTTGATGAACTTCCCAGTTGAGATTTTCTAATAAAACCTTACCTTGTCTGATAAGATTGACGTCTTTAAAGTGAATGAGATTGGTCATTGGTTTCCTTTCTTGAAAGGTTCTGGTTTTATTGTAGCAAAATTTAGACAACTTGGGTAAGAACTGCCACCTAATTAGACAAAAAAAAAGAAAATATGCTATGATATTCTCATTAATTAAACCTTTAAGGAGGATTCTTCCATGGAAGACCCTGGCAGTCAGAGTCTCTGGCTACAATTTTTATTGCTGCTTTTCTTGATTTTGCTTAATGCTTTTTTCTCAGCTACAGAAATGGCTTTGGTATCCCTTAACCGTGGCCGTGTGCAACAAAAAGCAGAAGAAGGTGAACGCAAGTATGCTCGTCTTTTAAAAGTTTTGGAAAGTCCTGACAAGTTCTTGTCAACCATTCAGGTCGGAATTACCATTATCTCGCTTTTAACAGGGGCAAGTTTTACGGATTCATTGGCCAACCAATTCGTTATTTGGTTTGGTGGTGGCCAGAGTATGAAAATTGTAGCGCAAGCAGTCGCCTTGGCTCTTTTGACCTATCTGTCGATTGTCTTGGGAGAGCTTTATCCTAAGCGTATCGCTTTAAACCTTAAAGAAAATTTAGCAGTTGTTTCTGCACCGATTATTCTATTTTTAAGTAAAATTGCAGCACCGTTTGTCTGGTTATTGTCAGCTTCGACCAACCTACTGAGTCGCATCACCCCGATGAAGTTGGATGATGCGGATGAAAACATGACGCGTGATGAGATTGCCTACATGCTGACCAATTCGGAACAAACTCTAGAAGCAGAAGAAATTGAAATGCTGCAAGGGATCTTCTCCTTGGATGAATTAGTGGCGCGTGAAGTCATGGTCCATCGAACGGATATCTTTATGGTGGATATCAACGATGACACCCAGACCATTATCCGAGATATTCTCAAACAAGTCTATTCGCGGGTGCCTGTTTATGATGATGATCGGGATAAAATCATTGGGATTATTCATACGAAGAGTTTGCTATCAGCAGCTTTTGAAAAGGGCTTTGACCAAATCAATCTACGCAAGCTCCTACAAGAGCCACTCTTTGTTCCTGAAACCATCTATGTAGATGATTTGTTAAAAGAATTCCGTAATAATCAAAAACAGATGGCCATCTTATTGGATGAGTACGGTGGTGTCTCAGGTCTAGTAACTCTAGAGGACTTGCTGGAAGAAATTGTTGGTGAGATTTATGACGAAACGGATCGTTCGGAATTAGAAGTTCGTGAGATTGGTGAGAATACCTATATCGTAGAAGGTACCATGACCCTCAACGACTTCAATGAATACTTCGATACCGATCTTGGCAGTGAAGATGTCGATACGATCGCTGGCTTTTACCTAACCGGTATGAGTTCGATTCCGGACCAAACGGAAAAAGAAAGCATTGTCGTTGATAATCATAGCAAACAGCTTGTTCTGACCAATGACAAGGTTCGAGATGGTCGTATCATCAAACTTAAATTGGTGATCACAGAATTGGAAGTCGAAGAGGACGAATAAGCATTTTAGAAACAAATGGACCTAAGGTTCATTTGTTTTTAGTTTTTTAGCTTTTTTAAGAAGAACTTGCTTTCTTTGAGTCTTTGGCATTGACTTATTTGGAAAATACTGCTAGAGTAAATGAGTAATGAAATTTCGAGTTAAAGTGTCATCCTGATGTTTTCCTCTATAACGATTTACAAATACTAAAAAAAAGAGGTAACTCAAAATGGTACAAGGAACTGTAAAATGGTTTAACGCAGAAAAAGGCTTCGGCTTTATCACTCAAGAAGACGGATCAGATGTCTTTGCACACTTCTCAGCAATCCAATCTGATGGTTTTAAAACCTTGGACGAAGGTCAAAAAGTAGCCTTCGATGTTGAAGAAGGACAACGTGGTTTGCAAGCTGTCAATATTACAAAATTGTAAACATAAGAGAGGTTGAGACTTTTTGTCTCAGCTTTTTTAGGTTGCAAACTGATGTGATGGGATATGGGTTTGAGGCGAAAGTGAAAGTGATATTGCTCTTAGAGTTTTTAGAAAACAGCAATTTGAGGTCATTAATCTGTTTTGTTTCGGGAAGTAAGGTCTTAGCTGGTGTTTTAGGGTTGAAAATGCTATAATGAAAGAAATAAAAACGTTTGCAAAGAAGGTGTTCTCATGGAAGAAGTCGTAGATTATGGACAAGTCACAGGACTCGTCCACTCCACAGAAAGTTTTGGATCGGTAGATGGGCCTGGGATTCGCTTTATTGTCTTTATGCAGGGTTGTAAAATGCGCTGTCAGTATTGCCATAATCCAGACACTTGGGCGATGAAAAATGACAAGGCTAAAGAGCGGACAGCTTCTGATGTTTTGGCTGAGGCTCTGCGTTACCGTGGCTTCTGGGGAGCTGATGGTGGGATTACCGTTTCAGGTGGTGAAGCAACTTTGCAGATTGATTTTGTGACGGCTCTCTTTACCCTAGCTAAGGAAAAAGGCATCCACACTACTCTTGATACGTGTGCCTTAACCTTTAAGGAAACAACGGAATACTTGGCCAAGTATGACAAGCTGATGGCTGTGACTGATCTGGTCCTTTTGGATATTAAAGAAATCAATCCTGCTCAGCATAAGGTGGTGACTGGTCATAGCAATGAAACCATTATTGCCTGCGCTAAGTACCTGTCTAAGATTGGAAAACCTGTCTGGATTCGTCACGTGTTAGTCCCTGGTCTAACAGATCGCGATGAAGACTTAAAAGGACTAGGAGATTTCGTCAAAGAAAACTTGACCAACGTTGAGCGCTTTGAAGTGCTACCTTATCACACGATGGGTGAGTTCAAATGGCGGGAACTGGGTATTAAGTACCCACTAGAAGGCGTTAAACCACCTACCAAGGCCCGTGTTCAAAATGCCAAAGAATTGATGAGCACTGAGACTTATACAGAATATCTTGACCGAGTTCGTGGCTAGATGACAAGAGTTCAATAAAAAACCAACCGCTTAGCAGTTGGTTTTTGTTGTAATGAGGCAAAAGGCTTTGCCCATTCTCATCGGAGAGCTTATAGAGCCTTGTCATCAATGCTGTTGAGATAGTCTGACGCGGCTTGAACAGTGCTTTCAAGGGCACCTTCTTTAAACGGAGAGTTGAGGTTTGCCAACGCAACCATTTGGAGGAAGGACTTGGTGCCACCGGCCTGACAAATCGCTAGGTAGTCTGGCCAGGCTGTTTCATCTTGGTCAATCTGCGTGCGTTTCCAGAACTGGAGGGCGCAGACTTGTGCCAAGGTATAGTCGATGTAGTAGAACGGTGAGGCGTAGATATGGCCCTGACGGAACCAGAAGATTCCGCGATCCAAATCAGCAGACTCAGAGTAGTCCCTGTAAGGGAGGTACTCTTTTTCCAAACGGCGCCAAGTGGCTTTACGTTCCGCAGGTGTCATATTCGGATTTTCATAGACCTCGTGCTGGTAGTGGTCGACAAGGACACCGTATGGCAAGAAGTAGAGGGTGCCAGCTAGGTGGCTGAACTTGTATTTGTCTACTTGGGAACCAAAGAAGCCCTCCATCCAAGGCCAGGTGATGAATTCCATGGACATGGAATGGATTTCACAGGTTTCATAGGTTGGCCAGATAGACTCTGGATTTTCAATCCAGCGGGATTGGTAGACCTGGAAGGCATGGCCAGCTTCGTGGGTCAGGACATCGATATCAGCACTGGTTCCATTGAAGTTAGAGAAGATGAAGGGGCTCTTGAAGTCAGGCAAGTAGGTGCAGTAACCACCAGCGCGTTTGCCTTTTTTAGCAACAAGGTCCAGCAAATCGTGCTCGACCATAAAGTCGATAAATTCCCCTGTTTCAGGCGACAATTCATGGTACATCTTGATGCCATGGTTGATGATGAAATCAGGGTCACCTTGTGGGACAGCATTGCCATCGAGGAACTCGAGGGCTGCGTCATAATGCTTCAAGCTTGGGACCTGAATCCGCTCGGCTTGCCGCTGGTAAAGGGACTCCACTAAGGGAACCACATGCTTTTTAATCTCCTCGCGATAGGTCTTAACCATATCGCGGTTGTAGTCAAAGCGGTTCATGTTGTAGTAGCCATACTCGACATAGTCCTTAAAGCCAAGGGTTTTGGCAATTTGGTCACGTGTTTTGACCAGCTGGTCGTAGATGCTGTCAAATTGGTCTTCGTTTTCAACGAAGAAGCCAGTTGTGGCCTCAGCAGCGGCTTTACGGGTCGCACGGTCGGTCGATTGGGCGAATGGTCCCATTTGGGAGAGGTTATAAATCCCATCTTGGAAAGGAATTTCGGCACTGGCGATTAATTTCTCATACTTGTTGACCAGGTCGTTTTCCTTTTGGAGGAGCGGGATAATCTCTGGTGAGAAGATTTTGAGCTGATTTTCGGCAGACTTAAAGAAGGTTTCAGGCAGGACATCTGCTAGTTCTTTACGGTAAGGACTGTCGACGAGAACCTTGTAGTAGTTGGTTGCTAGCTCCTGGTAGAGCGGTCCATATTCGTTCCAATAGTCGGTTTCAGCCTCGTAAAAGTTGTCAGTCGTGTCGATTGAGTGGCGGATGCTGCAGAGGGTCATTTGGGTATCAACGCTGGCGCTGAGTTTGTTGACCTCTGAGACGACTGCTTTAGCCTCATCGGCGGTCGTAGCTGCAGCCAATCGGTCCGTTAAATGGGTGTAATCGGCCTTAACTGTTTCGAAGTCCGGGCGTGTGTAGCTATAGTCTGAAAATTTCATGGGAATCCCCTTTCTTGAATCTTCTTATATTGTATCTTATTTGGGCTTTCTTGCCAAATCCTAATTAGCAGGTCAATTGACTTTGGCCCTCTTTTTTGCTAGAATAAGGCCTGTATATTATCAGACGTTAAAGGAAATATGTCCCTTTTTTGTCGAGAAAAAAATGAGGTAAAACATGTCTAAGATTTTAGTTTTTGGTCACCAAAATCCAGATACCGATGCCACAGCATCTTCATACGCTTGGGCGAATTTGGAGCGCGAGGCTTTTGGTCGCGATGCGGAAGCGGTTCTTTTGGGAGAACCAAATGAGGAAACGGCTTTTGCCTTGGCTCACTTTGGGATTGATGCACCGCGTATTGTGACATCAGCAAAAGAAGAAGGTATCTCTCAGGTTATCTTGACCGACCACAATGAATTTCAACAGTCTATTGAAGATATTCGTGACCTAGACGTTTTGGCAGTTGTTGACCATCACCGTGTGGCTAATTTTGAGACAGCTAATCCCCTCTACATGCGCCTAGAGCCAGTCGGTTCAGCTTCTTCTATCGTTTATAGAGCCTATAAGGAAACTGGAACGCCGATTCCTCAAGCAATCGCTGGTCTGCTACTCTCAGGGTTGGTCTCAGACACCCTCTTGCTCAAATCGCCTACAACGCATGATAGCGATCATGCTGTGGCAACAGAATTAGCAAGCTTGGCTGGCGTTGACTTAGAAGAATATGGCTTAGCTCTTTTGAAGGCTGGAACTAACTTGGCTAGCAAATCTGCTGAAGAATTAATTGATATCGATGCTAAGACCTTTGAGTTAAATGGGCATGCGGTTCGTGTAGCTCAGGTGAACACCGTGGATATTGCAGAAGTTTTAGACCGCCAAGAAGACATTGAGGCAGCTATTTCTGCAGCTATTGTTGAAAATGGCTATTCTGATTTTGTCCTCATGATTACCGATATTGTTAACTCTAACTCTGAGATTCTTGCCCTTGGTAGCAATATGGACAAGGTTGAGGCGGCCTTTAACTTTAAGCTTGAAAACAACCATGCCTTCCTTCCAGGAGCTGTTTCTCGTAAGAAACAAGTGGTACCTCAATTGACAGAAAGCTTTGAAAACTAAGGATTAAAAAGCCTCATTCCCTGTGACGAATTGGTCTTAAAGGGAGTGGGCTTTTTTTGAGTTTAAGGATTTATCGCGAGGTGAACCGGCTTGAAAATAGGCTATTTTTATGAAGTTTTGTCTCCAGTTCTTTTTTGACTTCGGAAAGGTACTGTGGCAACTGGTCAAAGGCTTCTGCTTTTTTGGTTGGAATTCTAGCCTGAATCAAGCCATCAACTAATTGCTTGGATAGACGGTCCATTAATTCTTTTTGTTCAATTGGTAAGCCCTTTTGATTGGCAAGAAGAGTCTGGAAACGTTGGCGATTTTCTAAATCAAAGGTGCCAATGCGTTCAAATCCAGCATCCAAAAAGAGGCCAAAAAAGGTGTCAAAGAATTCTTTTAAATCTTCTTCGCTGAGCTGGTCAGTCCATTCCTTAATCGCTTGTTTGGTTTGAAGGCTTGAAGCCGTCAGAGCAGGGACCGTTTCGAACTGTTCTCCACGAATCACCCAGCTGAAGGTATCGTGTTGCAGAATGCCTGTGGCCTTGCTTTTGACAATGATGGCATCAGTTGGCATCTCAAGCAACATGCCGATGATAGAATCTTGAGGAACGTAGGTTTGGATCTTCTCAGCTTGAGCCAGAAAACCTTCTGTGTTCAGAATGGTTTGATTTAAACCAGGGCTATCAAAGGTGAGAATGCTCTCAATATTATTTCGGTTTGCTTCATCAATTTGGCTTCCTGCAAAAACAGCCAGATTCCCTCCCTTAGAGTGGCCAGATAAGGAAAACTGACCGGATAAGTGATTAATAACCGTTTGAAGATAAGAAAGGGCAGATTCTTGTGCTGGGATGGTTTTCATATAGGTGAGGTGAAAATCCTCTTTCCACCCAATAATGGTATCGTCAGTCCCTCGAAAGGCAACATGGTAGTGTCGTGGTCGCCATTCAAAGGTGACCGCAGCGAACTGCTTTTGCAAATCAAGATCATATTCATTTCGATAAGCTAGGACTTTGATGTTTTTATACCGTTTTGATTGCGCGACGGCTTTGAGCAAGTTGAGGCGGTTCTGATGGACAATAACAGAGGTTGGTTTGTCCCCATGTTTGGTAAAATAGCGTTCTGCCACTTCAAATAATCTCACCTTGGTGAAATCAGGAGAAACAATATCTTCAAAGGGGAGATAAGATAATTCTGTCAAGACCAGGGCGTCCACTTCATTAGGTTCAAGGTCATAGAAATTCAGATGGGCTGTTTCTTGGACGTATTGGATCAGATTAGACATGGTATTCCTTTCGGTTAAAATTTAGTTCATTATACCATTTTTACGTAAAATCGTTATAATAGAGGTAATGAGAGGAGAATGAGACACTGATATGCATAAGATATTATTAGTCGAAGATGATGTGACCATCAACACCTTGGTCAAGAAAAACCTAGAACAATGGGGCTATGAGGTGTCAGATATAACCGATTTCACCCAAGTTTTGCAGGCCTTTAATCAGACAGAGCCCCATCTGGTTCTATTGGACTTGACCCTGCCTTTTTTCAATGGTTATTACTGGTGCCAGGAAATCCGTAAGATTTCAAAGGTTCCGATTGTCTTTTTATCCTCCCATGATCAGGCGATGGACATTGTCATGGCCATCAATATGGGGGCTGATGATTATGTGACCAAGCCTTTTGAGATGGCGGTGCTATTGGCCAAGATTCAGGGGCTTTTGCGTCGTTCCTATGAATTTGGCGGTGAGACTGATGCCAATGTGCTGGATTATCAAGGGTTGGTCTTGGACCTGAAATCAGCCCAACTACACTATAAGGGGCAAACCCTAGACCTGACCAAGAATGAGTTTCAGATTCTACAGGTTCTCATGCAGCATGGGAAACAAGTCGTTAGCCGTGACGACCTCATGCAGGCCCTTTGGCAGAGTGACCTCTTTATTGATGACAATACCCTGACAGTCAATATGACGCGGCTGCGCAAGAAGCTGGCTGATCTTGACTTGGAACAGCTCATTGTGACGAAGAAAGGCTTGGGCTACTGCCTGACCCAGTTGGAGGAATGAGGATGAACCGATTTTGCCTATTTTGGATGCGCTCCCGCCTTCCTTGGCTAGTGCTAAGCCTTTTGGTTTTGCTGATGTTTGGCTTTTTTTCCTGGGTATTTGAGAGCTTGAAGACAGTCTTACATTATCAGCTCATCCTGCTCAGTTTATTGACCATGATTTGTAGCATTTGGGATGTGAGCCGTGAATGGCATAAATGCCAGGAGCGCTTGGCAGAGAGAAACTTAGAAGCAAGCTCACTTAGTCCTAGTGAGGATGTCTTACAGAATCAGTTACTAGAGCAGGAGGGCTTAGCTAAAGACCAACAAGTTCAGGCGCAGATTCGCCAAGAAGAGACCCTTGATTACTTTACCCTTTGGGCGCATCAGATCAAGACCCCCTTAACAGCAAGCAAGCTCCTTTTGAAGGAGTTGCCTGATAGTCAGACGAAAAAGGATCTCGGTCAGGAGTTGTTCCGAGTGGACCAGTACGCTGATATGGCCATGACCTACTTGCGCTTAGAAAGCTTTCACGACGATTTGGTCCTGGCAGAGGTCGACTTATACGAGTTGACCCGAGAAGTGGTCAAAAAATACGCCCTCTTTTTTATTCAGCAATCCCTTCGTTTGGACTTGGCAGATTTTAAAAAGGTCGTCGTAACCGACCGTAAGTGGTTAGCTGTCGTGTTGGAGCAAATCCTATCAAACGCGGTCAAGTACACCAGAACAGGCACCATTTCTATTTATTTGGAAGAGGATAGCTTGGTGATTGCTGACACCGGCATAGGGATTCAGGAAAGTGATCTGCATCGGGTCTTTGAGCGGGGGTTTTCAGGTTTTAATGGCCGTGTCAGCCAGCAGTCATCTGGCTTGGGGCTCTACCTGTCAAAGGTTATTATGGAAAAGTTAGGTCATCGTATTGGTTTGACCTCGCAAGTTGGCAAGGGAACTCAAGTCCATCTAAGCTTCCCAAAATCCGTATTGGTCCTAGATTAACCAACCTTACAGAGATGTAAGGTTAGACCCCCGAAATGAAAGGTAAATCTAAGGTAGAGGGTTCCTTTTTACGGTAAACTAGAGTCAGAAGTTGGGACAAGTCCCGAAAAACAAATGAAAAGAGGTTACCCTATGCCACTCTTAGATGTACAACATATTCAAAAAATTTACAAAACCCGGTTTTCCAGCAATCAGGTTGAAGCCCTAAAGGACATTCACTTCTCAGTGGATGAGGGGGATTACGTTGCTATTATGGGAGAATCAGGGTCAGGGAAGTCAACCCTGCTCAATATCCTAGCCATGCTAGATACGCCAACTGCTGGTCAAGTCTTGCTCAATGGCACGGACACTCAGTCTATCAGGGCCAAAGAAGCATCTGCTTTTCGTCGGGAAAAATTAGGCTTTGTCTTCCAAGATTTTAACTTGCTTGACACTCTCTCTGTTAAGGACAATGTGCTTCTGCCTCTGGTCTTGTCACGCCGACCAGTCGGGGAAATGAACAAACGGATGCTCGAAGTCCTCAACCAACTGGGTATCGCCAGCCTCAAGGACAAGATGCCCTACGAACTCTCTGGCGGACAGAAACAGCGGGTAGCCGTGGCGCGTGCCATCATCAGCAAGCCTGAAATCCTTCTTGCCGATGAACCGACAGGAGCCTTGGATTCCAAGTCCTCAGCGACCCTCTTAGATGTTTTTGAAACCATCAACCAGACAGGTCAGACCATCCTCATGGTAACCCACTCGACCAGTGCGGCCAGTCGCGCAAAGCGCGTCCTCTTTATCAAGGATGGCAAGCTTTACAATCAGATTTTCCGTGGGGACAAGACAGAACGTCAGATGTTCCAGCAGATTTCAGATACCTTGACCGTTATGGCAGGAGGTGAGTAGGATGTTTGGACTGATTCGTCAACTAGCGTTTAGTAACCTTGTCAAAAACCGATCGCTCTATTACCCTTTTGCCTTGGCGACTAGTTTAACCGTAGCTATCTTTTATATTTTCGTGTCTCTAGCAATGAATCCAAATTTGAAAGGAATCTATGGAGGCGATACCATTGTTGGGGTCATGGGCCTAGGCCTGTTTATTGTCGGTCTGGCTTCTGTGGCCATCATTACCTATGCCAATAGCTTTGTCATGAAAAATCGAACCAAAGAGCTGGGTCTCTATGAGATTCTTGGGTTAAACAAGGGTCACCTCGTTCAGATGGCAGGTCTGGAACTCTTTATATTTGCTATCATGAGTATCGGGCTTGGTTTGGTCTTAGGCCTGCTTTTAGACCAGCTGATTTATGCTATTCTTCTCAAACTCATGGATTGGGAAGTCGTCTTGGCTTCAACCTTCCAGTGGACGAGCGTGTTTTTGACGGCTGCTGTATTTGCAGGAATTTTCACCCTGATCTTTGTCCTCAATACGGTTAAACTGCTTCGTCTCAATGCCTTAGAGCTCAACCGTGAGAGCAAAAAAGGGGAGAAGAAGGGGCGTTTTCTGGGACTTCAAACCCTGTTTGGCTTGAGTTTGCTTGGTGCAGGTTATTACCTTGCCAACACGGTCAAAGACCCTGTTGCTGCCATAACCATCTTTTTCGGTGCAGTCCTCCTTGTCATGGCTGCAACCTACCTCCTCTTTAATGCGGGGGTTACCGTCTTCCTTCGTTTTTTGAAAAAGCGCGAGGGCTATTACTACCAACCTAAGAACTTTATTTCAACCTCTAACCTCATCTTCCGTATGAAGAAGAACGCCATGGGGCTTGCAACCATTGCTATTTTATCCACCATGGTTTTGGTGACCTTGGCTGGAGGAACTAGCATTTATATGGGAACAAATGCTTTTATCGGAAAAAGTAATCCTCACGATTTTACCATCACAATGACGAAGATACCTTCAGATTCAACCCCTCTGGAGGCGTTAGAAAAGACAGCAACTGATTTTGGACAACAAAAAGGAGTCCAAGTGACTAAGCAAGTTGCTTATCGTTACGCATCAGGGTCGATTGCTTCAATGGCGGGGAATACAGTAGAACTCTATAACTTTGAGACGACTAGTTTACCAGTAGGAGCAGTGTTCCTTGTTGAGACATCAGATTATGAAGCAATGACAGGGGATTCGGTCAGTCTTGCCAGTGATGAAGTGATGGTTTTTTCACCAGGTCAAGCGTTGGATGCTAATCAACCCCTCATATTAGATGGAAAAGCCTTTACAATAGCCACAACACCTGCCAAGGATTTTATCAAAGGCAATATTGGAGATAATCTAGGTGGTGTATTCACCAAAAACCTTTATCTGGTTGTTTCTAATCTGACCCAAACCTTGGAACAGTTACCGAGCTTTGATCCAAACAGTGATCAATTAACGAGTCTTGGGGAATACTATTATGTTGGCATGGATAGCAGCCTTGATGTGGATGCTCAGTTGGCCTTAGAAGCTCCCTTGAATGACCTTATCGCTGAGCGGTTTAAAGATAATGAAAGTTTTGTTTCAGTTTCTTCAAGAGCGAGAACCCAAAAAGAGATTACCTCTCTCTTTGGCTCCCTCTTCTTTATCGGCATTCTTTTGACTATTATCTTCATGCTGGGAACCGTGCTGGTCATCTACTACAAGCAGGTGTCTGAAGGGTATGAAGACCGAGAAAACTTTGTAATTCTGCAACAGGTTGGACTTGATGAAAGTCAGACCAGACAGACCATTCGCAAACAGGTTTTGGTGGTCTTCCTCCTGCCACTGGTCTGTGCCTTTGTTCACTTGGCAGCAGCCTTCAAGATGCTGGATAAGATTTTGCACCTCTTTGTTCCGATGTCAACCTATCAAATCCTGCAAGTGACCCTAGGCGTTTGTGCAGCCTTCCTCCTAGTTTATCTAGCAGTCTTTGCCATAACATCCCGCAGTTATCGCAAGATTATCAGCCAATAAAAGCTTGAATCCTCCAAGTGAATACTTGGGGGAATTTTTGTTCTTGCAACTGAAATTTAAAGCAGGATTTGGTAAAATAAAATTATTAAGGAGAAAACCATGACATTTGAAGACATTTTACCGGGCCTTAAGGCCAAGAAAAAATACGTACGCACAGGTTGGGGAGGGGCAGAAAACTATGTCCAGCTCTTTGACACGATCGAGGTTAATGGTACCAAGCTTGAGGCGACCCCTTATTTCCTCATCAATGTGACCGGTGAGGGAGAGGGCTTCTCCATGTGGAGTCCGACGCCCTGTGATGTGCTGGCGACGGATTGGGTGGAAGTCCATGACTAAGCGGGTGCTGGTGACAGGTGTCTCCTCAGGCATTGGTCTTGCTCAGGCAAGACTTTTTTTGGAAAATGGCTACGCAGTCTACGGGATTGATCTGGCTGAAACACCTGCTCTAACAGGTTCCTTTGAGTTTCTGCAGTTAGATGTGACTGGGGATTTGTCAGCTGTGTTTGATTGGTTGCCGACGGTTGATATTTTGTGCAATACGGCAGGGATTCTAGACGATTATCTGCCGCTTTTAGACATGCCAGAAGACCGGTTTGAGCAGGTCTTTCAGACCAATTTTATGGCCACAGTTAAGCTGACCCGCCACTACTTAGCGCAAATGGTGACTAGACAATCAGGCATCATCATCAACATGTGCTCGATTGCTTCCTTTCTAGCAGGTGGTGGCGGGGCTGCCTACACAGCTTCAAAGCACGCTCTAGCAGGCTTTACCCGCCAGCTGGCGCTGGACTATGCGTCGTCTGGCATTCAGGTCTTTGGTATCGCACCGGGAGCCGTAGAGACCAATATGACAAAGGATGATTTTGAGCCAGGTGGTCTAGCTGACTGGGTGGCTTCGGAAACACCGATTAAACGCTGGACTCAACCAGAAGAAATTGCCGAACTAACCCTCTTTTTGGCATCAGGAAAAGCCAGTTCCATGCAGGGCGAAATTGTCAAGATTGATGGTGGTTGGAGTTTGAAATGAAAAAGTACATTGAGTTTGGATTTGGGAACCGTTACCTTGTTCGGACAGAGTTTGAAGGACCAGATGGGACAGAGTATGAGGTCAAAGGCATTTCAGGTAAGATTCAGCTCCAATCCATCTATTTGCGTGTTTGGCAAGGGCAGACAGTTTATATCCTAGATAGCAAATCTGGCTTGAAACGCCAAATCAAAGACCGCAAAGCTTACAAGATAATTGTCGGACTGGTGTCCGACTGGCAAGGAGAAATAGAAACATGACAGCACAAGAAATGTGGACGGCCTATTGCCAGCTCCACCCAGAAATCACACAGGAAATGGACGCTTGGGCCTTTGGAGCTTTGCCAGATGAGTTGGCAGGCCTGGTCCTAGCAGGGACAAAGACAGCCACTGCATCATCCTACGATGAACACTTGCACTATGGGGAGCCTGTTGGTGAAGTTGGAAATCTTAGTGTCGTCTTAGATGGTCAGGATAATGCCGTTTGTATCATCGAAACCACTAACATTTCCATCGTCCCTTTTAACCAAGTGTCTGCTGACCACGCCTTTAAAGAAGGGGAAGGCGACCGAAGCTTGGCCTACTGGCGTCAGGTCCATGAGGAGCTATTTACAGAATGGCTAGCAGAAGCAGGCCTGGTCTTTACAGAAGATTCCAAGATTGTCTTGGAAGAATTTCGGGTTGTATATGACTAATGGAGAGGTAGTGGGGAACCGTTTTAATCATCTTGTAAAATGATAAGTGAAGCATCCGTTAATCTTATGTTCCAGATTGTACTCTTGGCACACTCCAAAATAATGAGATAGGTTTGTGAAAAAATATATTACAAAAAGCACATAAAAATGACATCGTTACAGATGGTTTAAAATATAGTAACGATATGATTCGGTTTAAAAAAATGACTATATTTATGATATCCTTGAATAAATGCAAGTGAAAGGAGTTTTTGAATCATTAATCATTATAGTTATGAGGAGAAGCTTATTAGTCAGCTTTTTTAATTACTATTTTAACTTGACTATGCTAACGAGATTGTGATTCATAATCTTATGGCAACAATAGTCTATGTTCCGGTTCTTATCTAAGTCTAGGATTAAAATGATTAGTCTTTAGTTAGGATAAGTCATTGTCATTGATTAGGTGGTATTCCATTTGCACTCTTACTCTGTTTTGGTAAGGTCAACTATAAATTAGAAGATAGAAGGATAGTCATGAAGAAAAAAATGCAGAAGTTGTTTATAGTCCTAGGGATTATTTTTGGGGCAGTGATGGTTCAAGTGGGGCAAGTTGAACCTGTATATGCTTTTGATGGTTCTGATTCAGATGGCGGCTATGGCGGTTCGGATTCCGATTCGGACGGCGGCTATGGCGGTTCGGATTCCGATTCAGATGGCGGCTATGGCGGTTCGGATTCCGATTCGGACGGTGGCTTTGGCGGTTCCGACTCGGATTCGGACGGTGGCTATGGTGGTTCGGATTCTGATTCAGATGGTGGCTATGGTGGTTCGGATTCCGATTCAGATGGCGGCTATGGTGGTTCGGATTCTGATTCAGATGGTGGCTATGGTGGTTCGGATTCCGATTCAGATGGCGGCTATGGCGGTTCAGATTCTGATTCAGATGGCGGCTATGGTGGTTCGGATTCCGATTCAGATGGTGGCTATGGCGGTTCGGATTCTGATTCAGATGGTGGCTATGGCGGTTCGGATTCTGATTCAGATGGTGGCTATGGTGGTTCGGATTCTGATTCAGATTCAGATAGTGGCTATGGCGGTTCCGACTCAGATTCGGACGGCGGCTATGGCGGTTCGGATTCCGATTCAGATGGCGACTATGTCGGCTCCGACTCGGATTTAGACGGCGGTTATGACGGTTCGGATTCTGATTCAGATGGCGGCTATGGTGGTTCCGACTCGGATTTAGACGACGGTTATGACGGTTCGGATTCCGATTTAGATGGTGGCTATGGTGGTTCCGACACCGATTCAGACGGTGGCTATGTTGGTTCGGATTCTGATTCAGATGGCGACTATGTCGGCTCCGACTCGGATTTAGACGGCGGTTATGGAAGTTTTGAGTCAGATTTCGACTTTGAAGCGGCAATGGAAGATGTTTCAGCTGACGATTTTACCCTTGATACGGATGTCGTTTCAGATTTTGATTCCTTGGCGTCAGCCACAGACTTTGAAGCTTCTATAGAGGATGTTTCAGTTGACGATTATACGCCTGATACGGCTGTTATTTCAGATTTTGATTCCTTGGCGTCAGCCACAGACTTTGAAGCTTCTATAGAGGATGTTTCAGCTGACGATTTTACCCTTGATACGGATGTCGTTTCAGATTTTGACTCCTTGGCATCAGCCACAGACTTTGAAGCTTCTATAGAGGATGTTTCAGTTGACGATTATACGCCTGATACGGCTGTTATTTCAGATTTTGATTCCTTGGCATCAGCCACAGACTTTGAAGCTTCTATAGAGGATGTTTCTGTTAACGATTTTACCCTTGATACAGCTGTTATTTCAGATTTTGACTCCTTGGCATCAGCCACAGACTTTGAAGCTTCTATAGAGGATGTTTCAGTTGACGATTATACGCCTGATACGGCTGTTATTTCAGATTTTGATTCCTTGGCGTCAGCCACAGACTTTGAAGCTTCTATAGAGGATG